>JAHJOV010000006.1 GCA_018820085.1 Patescibacteria group bacterium | reverse complement strand
GATAGCGTCTTTGTCTAACATTAAAGCGCCTAAAACTGATTGTTCAGCTTCAATATTTTGTGGTGGTAAAAATCCGTCTTTTTTGGCCATATGAATTAAAAAAAGAGGTTGTCCTCCTATATTCTAAACTAAACTATCTTACTCACGCAAGTTTAAAACCTGTTGATGATCTGGGGATACAATTCAGAGAGGTCCGACCTTATTTTGTCCGCACCTCAGCAGAGGTTCGGCAAAAGAAGGTCCGACCTCTAAACTTTATAAACCTCAGATCCTTTTAAAGTATCTTTCACTCGAAACCCTTTATCTTCTATTTGTTTTCTGATTTCATCTGCTCCCTGGTAATCATTGTCTTTCCTTGCCTGTTCACGTTTTTGAACAAGTTCTTGAATTTCTTTAGGAATTTCTATTTTTTCAATTTTGTCTAAATCTAAACCCAGAACTTGATCAAAATCTAAAAGGGTAGCTAGTTTATCTGAATTAGATAATTTAGATTTTAATAATTGTTGAGTTAAAGCTAGGGCTTGAGGAAGATTAAAATCATCGCTAATTTTTTCAATAAATTTATTTTTATATTCTTTAATTATTTCACCTTTTTGATGACCTAATTCTTTAATTTGATTAATTAGATTATTGAATCCTTTTTGAACTGCTTTCATTAAATCCCAGGTAAAGTTTTGCGGAGAACGATAATGAGCTTGTAGGAATAGATATCTTAAAGCCAGAAGATTAAATCCCTTAGCTTTAATTTCTGGAATCGTAATAAAATTATTGAGCGATTTCGACATTTTTTGCCCGTTGATTGTGAGAAGTCCGGAGTGGATCCAATATTTTACAAAAGGACTTTTGCCAGAAGCAGCTTCGCTCTGGGCTATTTCATTTTCATGATGGGGGAAAGTAAGATCATTGGCTCCGGCGTGAATATCAAATTGCTCACCTAATAATTCTTTTGACATGACTGAACATTCAATATGCCAACCAGGCCTACCTGGTCCCCATGGGCTATCCCAACTAGCTTCGATTTCTTCGTCTCCATCTTCTGATTTTTTCCATAAGGCAAAATCAGCGGCTTCATCTTTTTCATATTTGTCTAAGTCAACTCGTGTGCCTGATTTCGCTTCTTCTAGTTTTCTTCGGGATAATTTTCCATAATTTTTGAATTTAGAAACATCAAAATATACAGAATTATTTTTTTCGTAAGCATATTCTTTATTAATCAGTAATTTTATAAATTCAATTATTTGAGGAATATATTTTGAAACACGGGGATAAGCATTAGCTTTTTTTATTCCTAATCCTTTAAGTTCTTCTAAAAATTCTTTAGTATATTTATCAGAAATTTCTTGGATAGTGGTATTTTCTTTTTTTGCTCTTTCAATAATATTGTCATGAACATCGGTAATGTTAGAAACGAAATTAACATCATAATCTAATTCTTCTAAATATTTTCTAATAACATCAAAAACAATGTAAGTTCTAGCATGGCCAAGGTGTCCGGAATCGTAAACCGTTGGTCCACAAACATACATACCCACTTTTTTACCATTAATGGGTTTAAACTCCTCCTTTTGGCGGGTGAGGGTATTATAGAGTTTTAGAGCCATTTTTTATTTCTAAAGTAGATGACCATAACAATAATGGTCAGAATCATAAAGGCAAAAATAATTATCCAGGTAAAAGAATTTTGGATTATTGGAATATTGCCAAAAATATTCATTCCAAAGAAACCAACAATAACGCTTAAGGGGAAGGTGATAAAAGAAACTACAGTCAGGAATTTCATAATATCGTTTAGTTTATGAGAAAGCAGGGAATTGTTAGTTTGTTCAATAGCGTTAATTAATTCTCGATTATTTTCTAAGACATTCCAAACACGAGAAATAGAGCCAGATACTTCTTGAGCCATAGAATCTAATTCTTTGGTAAAAACTCGATGTGATTTTTTTCTTAAAATTTCTAAAACTGAACGTTGAGGTTTAATCGCTCGATTAAAATCAATCAAATCTTTTTTAACCATAGCAATTTCAGTTAACATCTCTCTTTCATGTCCTTTGAAAACCTTTTCTTCAATTTTTTCAATTTTTTCACTGATATGATCTAAAGATGGCAAGCAGGAATCAATCAACCAATCAAGTAATTCAAAAAGTAAATAACCACTACTTTTAAAATATTGATTTTGATTATATTCACCTTCTTGGCAACGGATAAAGAATGTTTCTAAATCAGGGATTGTCCCAGTGTGGCTAGTGATTAAAGTAGTTGGGGTAATAATTAAATCTAATTCAATTAATCTGGTTTGATTGCTATTTTTTTTGTAAACAGGAAAGTGAAGAACAATAAAGAGCTGGCCAGGAAATTCCTCTATTTTAGGTCGGTGAATAGGGGGTAGGAATTGCTCGGCAATAAAGGGATGAAGATTAAAATCAGTTTTAAGTCGATCAAGATCTTTTTGATTTGGCTTTCGAATATCAAGCCAAGTAATATTATTATTTATAATTTTTTTCATTTTGGTATTCTCCTAAGATTAAGATTATTTCTTTTAATTCTATCATATTATTCTAAAGAGATAAACAATATTGCGTAGTGTATAGAGATCGGATTTGCGTAGAGGTCGAAATCTGCGTATGAGGTCAGACCTTTACTGAAGGTCTGACCTCATACGCAGATTTCGACATAAAACAACCTTCTACACACTGACCTCATACGCAGATTTCTACACAAAATAACCTCTACACACTGAACACTGACCTCATATGCAGATTTCTATAGTTGACAACTTTTGAGAAAATGATAGAATGATATAAGAATGACTAAGCCTTTCGACAGAGCTCAAAACAAGAAAATTAAATATATCTCTGAAGAATCAGAGGATTCTAAAACTCAAACAAAAAAGCTTAAGGATAAACTTAAGCAATGTCAAAAAGATAAGGAGGAATATCTGACCCAGGCACAACGAGCCCGGGCTGATTTAGTTAATTACAGACGAAGACAGGAAGAAAAAATGATACCTGAATTTATAGCAATGGGCCAAGTTAGTATAATTCATAAAATATTACCAGTTTTAGATAGCTTAGAAGCGGGGGCTGAAAGTAATAAAGATATTGAGCAGATTAGGAATCAGATAAAAAAAGCTTTAAAAGATATTAACACAGAAGAAATTAAAGCTATTGGAGAAAGGTTTAATCCTGAATTTCATGAAGCAATAGAATTAGTTGAATCAGATCAAGAATCAGGAATTATTATCCAAGAAGTTCAAAAAGGATATTTGTTAAATAATAAGGTTTTAAGAACAAGTAAAGTTAAGGTAGCGAAGTAATTTTAAATTAACCCGAGGTCGGACCTTTTTTTGCCGGACTTCTGCTGAGGTACGGCAAAATAAGGTCGGACCTCTGATATATAATAAGCAAAGATAAATAAAAAATAAATTTATGCCTATAAAATGGAAATCTTTTGGGGATATGGAAAATTCTCCTAATCTACCAGAAATGCCCACTGAAAATGATTGGGTTCCTTTTGTTCCTCATTTTAAGAATGAAGATCCAGCCATGGATATTTATCAAGATAAAACTAATCTCTATATAGAAATACCTTTGATTGGGATTAAATCAAAGAATGTTAAAGTTTCTATTGAAAATAATATTTTAACTATTGAAGGTAAAGTAGAAGAGAAAAAAGAGCTTAAAGAACATGACTATTTACGAAAAGAGATTAGAAGAGGTTCTTTCTGTCGGTCAATTAAATTACCGGTTCTGGTTAAAGAGAACAGCGCTAAAGCAGAAAGCGCAGATAATATTTTAAAAATCACTATTTCCAAAATAGCTAAGTCAGCTACTAAAGGGAAAGAGATTCCTATTAAGATTAAATAAAAAATATGACAAAAATTATTGGTATTGATTTAGGGACTTCAAATTCAGCGGCCGCTGTAGTTGAAGCCGGAAAAGCAACTATGATTCCTTCAGCTGAAGGAACTGTTGTTGGTGGCGGGAAAGCATTTCCATCTTATGTCGCTTTTGATAAGGATGGTAATTTGTTAGTTGGTGAGCCAGCTCGTCGACAAACAATCACAAATCCAGAAAATACAGTTTCTACTTTTAAGAGAAAGATGGGGACTAAAGAAAAAATTTCTTTAGGTGGTAAAGAATATACTCCTCAACAGCTTTCTGCTTTTGTTTTGCAAAAAATTAAAAAGGATGCTGAATCCTATTTAGGCGAAGTGATAACAAAGGCTGTTATTACCGTTCCAGCCTATTTTAGCGATGCTCAAAGACAGGCAACTAAAGATGCTGGAGCTATTGCTGGATTAGAAGTTGATAGAATTATTAATGAACCAACAGCCGCTTCTTTGGCCTATGGAGTTGATAAGGCTGGTCAGGAAGAAAAGATTTTTGTCTTTGATTTTGGCGGCGGAACGCTTGATGTGACGATTATGGATTTTGGCGGGGGAGTTTTTGAAGTTAAGTCTACTTCAGGCGATACTCAATTAGGCGGAACTGATATGGACGAAGTTCTAGTTGATTATATAGCTGAAGAGTTTAAAAAAGAAAACAGCATTGATTTAAAACAAGATAAAACAGCATTCCAAAGATTAAAAGAGGCAGCTGAAAAAGCTAAAATTGAACTTTCATCTACTTTAGAAACAGATATTAATTTACCTTTTATTAGCGCTAATGATTCTGGACCAAAACATTTAACTATGAAAATCACTCAAGCCAAGCTTGAAGAATTAGTTAAGCCAATTGTTGAAAAATGTAAAGGACCAATGGATCAAGCTATGAAGGATGCTAAATTAACTTCAAGTGATATTACTAAGATTATTATGGTTGGTGGACCAACTAGAATGCCGATTGTTAGAAAATTTGTTGAAGATTATACGGGCAAGAAAATAGAAGGGGGAGTTAATCCTATGGAGTGTGTTGCTATGGGAGCGGCTATTCAAGGAGGTATTTTAACTGGAGAAACCAAAGATATTCTTTTACTTGATGTAACACCTTTAACTTTAGGAATTGAAACTTTGGGTCAAGTAATGACACCTTTAATTGAAAGGAATACAACTATTCCAGCTTCTAAGACGCAGATTTTCTCAACAGCGGCTGATAATCAACCGGGTGTTGATATTCATATTTTACAGGGTGAAAGACCTATGTCTGCTGATAACCGAACATTAGGTCGGTTTATGCTTGATGGTATTCCACCTGCTCCTCGAGGTGTTCCTCAAATTGAAGTTACATTTGATATTGATGCTAACGGAATATTAAATGTTAGCGCCAAAGATAAAGGAACTGGTAAAGAACAAAAGATAACTATTACTGATTCCTCAGCTTTATCTAAAGAAGAAATTGATAAAATGCAAAAAGAAGCTGAAACTCATGCTACTGAAGATAGAAAACAAAAAGAATTGATTGAGACACGTAATCAAGCGGATACTTTAATCTTTTCTACTGAAAAAGCATTAAAAGAGGCCGGTGATAAAGTTAAAGAAGAAGATAAAAAAGAAGTTGACCAGAAATTAGAAGTTCTTAAAAAAGTTAAGGATAGTAATAAAATAGAGGAACTAAAGAAAGCGATTGATGAATTATCTCAAATCATTCAAAAAATTGGCGCTCAGCTATATCAAAAAGTTGAAGAAGAAAAAGCAGAACAGAGTGAACCGGAGATTAAAGGAAAGGCGGAACCAGTTGAAGGGGAGTTTGAGGAAGTAAAGAAAGAAGAAGAGAAGAAGTAGAATATTGTTGGTTTTATAAAAAATAGGCAACTTAGTTAAGTTGCTTATTTTTTATAAAAGCCCTTGACAAAATTGCTCAAATACTATATTGTCCAAGATAAGTACATTAATAACATTATATTGAATACTAATAGAAAACTTTATTAAACTGATAGAAAAAAAGGAGGATGGAAAGATGAAGAGAATAAAGATTTTTACGATTACAGTATTTGTTTTAGTGGCAATGGTCCCCGCTATCTGTCTGGCACAGCTAGACAGCACTTGGTGGGCAAACGGAGGAGATAGTTATGTTAATTATGACAATAGCATAATTGTTACTCCTAATATTCCCGAAGCTGATAACTCCTATGACGTTTCTTGGGGCAAGGATAATGTCGGGGCGAATAACAATTCCTTTATTTTGAAGTTTAATGCTTCGGAAAGCGTCAAGTTAAGGGTGAGAATTTATAAGAATTCTTCGCCCTGGACAGAGTATGGCACTTCCGGGGTGATGACAGTCATCCCAGGGATGAATGAATTAACTATTAACTGTCAATCAGGAGAGCCAGGAGAAAATGCGGTTTTGGTAGTTGAGTTGGGTTTTGTAGAAAATATCGGGAAATCTTTAAGTTTTTCCAAGGTGAGTTTTGAACTGATTGGTGTGACCACAACCACTACTACAATCCCAATTACAACCACAACCACGACAATTCCGACCACAACAACCACAATTCCGGAGAGTACAACTACTACCACAACCACTTTGCCGGAAACAACTACTACTACAACCACGACCAGTACAACGACAACTACGACCACAACAGTGCCCGTATTGTCGTCCCCAGAAAAATTATATCTTTCTGGAGCAGCTGGAGATGGCTTGGTGGTTCTTAATTTCCAATCACCAACCGCTACCAGTTATGATATTTTCCAAAAAGCAGGCGAGGATTGGGAATTAGTGGTAATGTTAGAAGGCGTTACCGGCTATATTGCGCAAGGATTGGACAATGGAACTGCCTATTTGTTTAAGGTAGTGGCGTTAAATCTGGCCGGGTCCGGCGCCGAGCAAGAAATTGAATTGACGCCGCAAAAGAATAAGGTTCAACCACCGGCCAATCTAGCGTATACCGAGACAGATGGTAAAATATTTTTGTCTTGGGATGCGTCTTCAGGGATAGTAGAAGGATACAAAATCCTGCTTGATGGAGAGTTAATTGAGACGACTTCGGAATTAAGTTGCCTTTTTGATGTTAACCCAGGCAAGATTGTTGTTGTCTCGGTGTCTGCTTATGTTTCGCAGTTAGATGGGGTGGACAAAGAAAGTGAACAGCTTTCAATTAAAGTTGCTGTTTCTGACCCTCTTAACCCAGAGAATCTTAAGGCAGAGATTACTGATGGATATCTTGAGATTACTTTTGCTGGGTTGAAAGAAGGACTAGACTATTATTTATTACAAATCAATGAAAATGAACCAATAAATATTGGTCAGCTTCAGGAAAAGGTTTTTATCTTGCCTGAAGGTTGGACTGGTCCTTATCAGGTGAAGGTCTGGGCTGTTTATGAAGACGGTAATCAATCAGCAGGAGTGATGGCTTTAGCTACTATTAATACAATCACCGATCTGTTTGCTTTATACAACGGAGAAGATCTATTAGAAATCCGATGGCAAGCGGTGAACGAAGAGGTTAAATTATTGATTGATGAGCAAGAATATCAATCAACCGATCAGCCTTCTTTTGTTCAGCTTCCTGTTCAAGCAGACAGCCATGTGGTGATTAACTCGTCTTTGAACGGTGTCTCGGGAGTGTCTATTAGTATAACTCTTGGGAATAGTCCTTATGTCTTCTGGAAGTTATCAAAAGGATGGCATTTGATTTCTTGTCCGGTTCAAGGAGAGATTTTTACCGCCCTTCAGAAACAAGGGATAAAATCAATCTGGAGCTGGAAAGATAGCAACTGGGCGGTTTACTTGCCCAGTCAAGACACTCAGACTTATGTTCAAGTCAAGGGGTTCGGCGTTTTGAATTCCCTGGAGTCCAATCAAGGGTTTTGGCTGAACTTAGAAGAAATGACTTCTGTATTTGTAGCGGGTTGGTTTCCTTTGTTTCAGGAGTCGCCAGGTTCGGGTTGGAATTTGATTGGTGGCGGCAAAGAGACCGTTTTTAATAGCCAACTGGGAGAATTCGATTCTATCTGGGTATGGCGCAATGAAAATTGGTCAGTTTACTTGCCTGATGACGATACTCAGACCTATACCCAAGCCAAAGGATTCACCGTCCTGGAGGAAATTTATCCGGGTGAGGGCTTCTGGGTTAATAAGCAGATATAAATTGGAGGAAATAAAAATTGAGCCGGGGACATTAGTATTGTTCTCGGCTCTTTTATTTTTTATATGTCCCAGAAAACTTGACACAATTGAGGAAACTATGATATGGTGAGCTCGTCTAGATATAGGCATTTTTTTATACAAATATGAACTTACAAGAAACACTAAAATTAATTTACCAGAAGAAATGGTTAGTTTTCTGGTTAACTGTCTTGGGGGCAGTTTTATTTTTTGATTTAATTGTTATTCAAGAACCTGAATATAAGGCTAGTGCTAAAATATTGGTTGTTCAGAAACAAGTATCTGGCCAAGATATCTATACTATCTCCAAATCAGCTCAGTATTTAACTCGTATTTTAAAAGAAGGAATTTATTCTGATGTTTTTTTTGAAGATGTTCTTAAATCTCCTTATCAAGTAGAAATAGCTGATTTTTCTACTCAATTAAAGGAAAGACGCAAAGAATGGCAAAAAAGTGTTAAAATTAGCATTGTTCGTGATTTAGGATTAATAGAAGTAGATGTTTTTTATCCTCAAAAAGAAAAAGCTGAACAAATTGCCTGGGCTGTTGTTGATACTTTAGGAAAAAATCATCAATTTTATCATGGATCTGGTCAAAACGTAGAAGTAAAGGTTTTAGATAATCCATTAGTTAGTCAAAATCCAGCTACTATTCGTTTATGGATAGGAACTGTTTTTGGCGCTTTATTAGGTTTTTTGGTTAGTTTAGGTTGGATTTTTAAAAAAGGTTTGAAAATTAATTCTTCTTTAGAAGAAGCGTTTAATAAGGAGGCTTCCTTTTTGGATGGAAAAAGTGATTTTTCTATCTAAAAAGGAGGTTTTTGAGATCTTTGTAAATTAAATATTGAATTAAATCTAGATAAGACAGGAGGTTAAAGAGAAATGAAATATAAAGTAATGGTTGTTTTGATTGTTTTGGCGATAACGATGGGCTGTACGTCAACCAAATATATTTCTAAACATGCTTTGATTGATCCAGCTCAAGCTGTTTCAGTTCCTCATCCAGTAGAGTTTCAAAAATCAGGCGTAAAAGAAGTGACTGTTTTTCAGTCAATTTTACCTCTTGATTGCTGGGTGGAGATAGTTGCCAATGGTGGTGTTTGGCCGGTTTTGGCTGGTCAGGCTGATGGCGAAGAGTTTAAGGGGTACGCTTATTTGATAGGTATGGATTACTGGGGAAATTTTATCCTTGAGCATATCTTTTGCGCTCCCTTAAAGGACCAGAAGATTCTTTCCTTTAATAGGGATGCTGGTTGGGCTTATGATTTTTTAGGTCGGGATGTCAAGTATAATCCCAAAAAGTTTGACCAGGATAAAGTGTATAGAAAAGATATTTTTCTGAAAAAAGGCATGACCCTTTCTCAATTGGAGAAAGGTTGGCTTGATTATTTCAAGTCCAAAGGATTGGACCCCAAAAATCTTTCTAGCGTCTATCGGATTAAAGTTGGATCTCCGGAATGGAGTCAATTCAAAGAAAGATTGGCCAACAAAATGAGTTATCGTTATAAGATGGCTGATGGCCAGATTCGTTCCGGCTATCTACCTCTAGATGATTTTCAGCAAATAGCGGTTGAAATGCCCGGATTTAGCGGGGGAGAACGGTTTGTTAAAAATTTTAATATCCCGTTGATCCCTTCTTGGGTAGGCTTAGGCATTAGTGTGCTTAACGCTTCTTTGGCCGCGGCAACAGATACCGGGTATGAGGGTTTTTATCGGCAAGCGCAAGTTCTTCGCCGGGACATGACTCCTCTAATCCATTTCATTGCTGAAAAGTACAAGAAACTCTTAGAGGACAGAGATAAAATAATTCAAGATCAATACAGGATAATTAGCAATTTAGATCTTGAATTGACACACCTCCAGATTGTTCTGGAAGGATTGAAAAAATCTCATCAAAACCAAATGATTTATTGGAGGAAGTAGAAATGAAAAAGATCATAACGATAGGATTATTCTTGTTGATGGGTTTTGTTAGTCCAAACTTGGTTTTATCCCAGGAATATCAGACTTATGTGGTTCAGCCAGGAGACACCTGGGCTAAGCTGGCCAGTCAGTTCAAGATTCCCATGGACCAATTGGTTGAAATCAATGACCGAAACCTCAAAGATACTTTATTTATTGGTGAAGGCATTAAAGTGCCTCAGCCAAAAGAGATTGAGGAAAAGGCCGGCAAGATTGAAAAGGCCCTAGGAGAAATAGTTGAGGAATTGGTTGTTAAAAACAGGGAGTTTAAGCAACTTGATAAGAGTACCGCTGGGACAAAAGAGGCGGTAGAAAAGCTAGAAAAGAGCATTCAAAAATCCCCCTTTTATGGTTATGACCGGGAAAAGCTGAAAGAGGTAGCTTCGGCTGGATTGCTAGTTTTAGCTCTGGCATCTGTCTTAGTTGGCGTAATTGTTTTGATCTTTCTAATGTTAAGGCTAAAAGTTAAGCCAACAAAGTCACTGGAAGAAGAAAAACCAGAAGAAGAAAAAACAGCAGTTCATTTTAAGATTAACGGGGAAGAATATATTTATTTTCCTCAGGTTGATCCCGAAAGCGATGAATTTATCTCTCTGCATTTTGGTACGAGAGGCGAATTACAATCTTTTAAAAAGATTGCCGATTTAGGGGATAGCGTCAAGAGGTCTTTTAAAAATGACTCTCAATTGATTTTAGATGAAATAATAGCCGGAAGATTGAAAGTCCAAGAACCATTACATTAAATATCAAAAAGGAGGACAAGAAATGAAGGCAATAGCGGTAAGAAGAATGGCAGAAATAATGAAAGCAATATTGATGATAACGATTTTACTGCTGTCTTCTGCCGCTATGGCTGAAACAGTAGTAAACTCAAAACAGGTTTATCTGGTTGAAAAAGGTGATTATCTTTGCAAGATAGCCCAGAAGTTAGGAGTTGATTGGAAGGGCATTGCTCAGGTAAATGGAATAGCTGAACCTTGGATTATTCATCCAGGACAGAAATTAGTTATTCCTCAGAAAGAAATTTTAACCAAAAAGGCAGTTGAGCCTAAAGCCGAGATTGTCGAGACGAACTCGGAAAAGGGGCAGAAAATTTACTCTGTCCAGCCAGGCGATTCCTTATATAAGATTGGCCATCAAGTAAGGGCTAATTGGGAAGAAATTGCTTTGGCTAACAAAATTATCAAGCCCTGGATTATTTACCCCAAACAGAAGTTGGTCATTCCTCAAAATGTTTGGAGGAAGGTAGGCGGTAATCCCTACAAAGGGACCTGGCAGTGGGCTCTGGATCAATTTAATTTGCCGCCCAAGATTAAAAGTCAGGTTAAGAACAACATTGAAAGCAATCGTTTTCAATGGTTGGAGAATGGCTTAAGGAATGGCCAGGTGGTTGATTCAATTACTTTTGGCAAGAACGAGATTTGGGATAATGTTAAATGTTCTTGGTTTGACGACAGAAAAGCTGAATCAACTAAAGATTACGGAGTGGGCAATATTCATGTTCTCTTAGTGTTTAAGTGCGGAAACTGGGTTTTATGGAAAGAAAAACCTGGGATTCGGCCAATTGAAAAGAAGCCGGAGAAAAAAGTGGATGTGCCTCCGGTTCCGGTTTATAGTCCGCAGCCCAAAGCAAAATTTCCCTCCGTGCCTCTTTTTAAGGGGCCAGCCTCTTTTCCTCCGGTTCCAGTCTATGTTCCGCCTAAAAAAGGAAGAACTATTTTTTCAGACTTTGACTTATTAGCGGGTGGGGGAAAATATAGGACAATTCCCCGGAGCTATGATGCTAAAGGTCATTATTATTGGACAAAAGGAAGATGGAGATTTCTTAGTTGGCAGTTAGGCGATGATTCAAAGTTGTTACAGGAACTGCAGCTAGGACTTTTCGGTTTTGCGGCTCGAGGAAGAGGTAATGACGAGGCCTATAATTACAGATGGTCTCAGCTTAATTGGGGGTTGACTGGAAAGTTGATCGGTCCACACTGGGATGCGGATATTGACTTAGGGATTTGGGGAAAGTTGAAGAATGAAGGGGGATCTGGACTTTACCGGAGCGAACAAGTAGATAGTATTCATTTCCCTCGCTATCTCTCGGCTCATCTTAATCTTTATGGCCGGCGCGATAAAGGCGAGAAGTGGTTGCCCAAAACAGAGTTTAACGCAGAAATGCGCTGGGCAAAAGTAGAGGCCCATAATCATTATTGGGATGACAACAGGTTAAAGCCTGATCCTAATGATAATAGAACTCTGGCCTTTTCGGTTCGACAAGCTATTTATGACTTTGAACCGACTAAGCATTTCAGGGTAACGCCTGAATTTAATCTGGTTTACAGCCGAGAATACGGTTATGAAGAGCCCAATTTTTTACAAATAGGGCCATCAGTCACTCTGGGCTGGTATAATCAGGATATTATCTCTGTCTCTGTTTTTAATTACAAGAGGCAGTTGGGTGGTCCAGCTCGTCAGCTGCACCCGATCGCTGGTTGGATAAGCTTGTCTGGTATTATTAAAGCCATTCATGCCTCGCAAATCAAAGAAGCCAAACCAGAAGATTTAAAGGTTTCGGCTACACCCGATCAGTTTTCAGAAGTGACAACTTCTGACTCTAATTTACTTATTTTTGCTACCTATTGACAAATAGCGGGCGAAGCGTCCCTATTAGACCCTGAAGCAGGGCGTCAGTAGTTATTATAACGAAGCGTTATAAGAACTACTTTTATCGGCGAAGCGTCGTGAAAGTAGTTAAGTGAAAGTAAGTAATTAAGATGCGAATAATCAGATAGTCCTTGACAATTACTATCTGTCTATGTATATTGTGAAAAAGTACCTTAAATATAGAAAAGGAGGTAAGGACGACGATGAAGAAGAAAATGATAGTAATAGTAACATTGGCGGTTTTTCTGGCAGGAAGCGTGGTCAGCATAGTTATGGCGACTGAGGCAAAAATTCCGGTTCCTAAGTTAGGGAATTACAGGGTTGATTCTAATATTGATCCTAAAAGTGATTTTGGGATTTTGGAAGTTTTGTCAGATGTCGTTCAATTCCGGGTACCGTTGCTGGCTGTTCAGTATGAAAAAGAGAATTTGAAAGATCCGAAATGGAATATACAAGCCAGTTATTCCTGGACCGATGGCCAGACTTGGTATTTGGTCGCCAAAGAGAATTATGCTGTTCAGGTTCAGTCAACTGTTGGTAATGAGTTTCGAGATTGCTCAGTTGGCTTTCCTCGGAAACCAGAAAGCAATGGTTGGTGGTGGGTCAGAGTTTGGGGACAAGACCGGAAAACCCAAAAATGGCTCTGGATTAATCAAGGAAGTAGATACTGTAGGAAAGATATCCAAGGAAACCCTGGATACGAATTCTTAGTCAATTTAATGACTAAGGAACGTATCCCTGTTCCCGAGGAATACAAAATCCGGAAGTAAAAAAGGAGGTAAAAAAAAAGCCCCGCGCTCAATAAGAGTCGCGGGGTTTTACTTTATTCGGCTATCCGATAGCCGAATTTATTTTCAGCCAGGCGCCGAGAAGAATCCAGAGGTTCCATTGAAGAGCAGTCTCTCTAAGAATATTATCAAAACTACTAGCGGCTGATAAACTAAGAACAATAATTAAAAAGCTTAAAGCAAAAATCTTTTCTTGATTGATATTTTTTCTAAATATTTTAATTAAATTAATTAATAACCCAATAATTATAGCTAAATAAGAGAGTAATCCTAAAATACCGTTTTCAACAAATATTTTTAGATAATCATTATGAGGATCTAAGCTTCCTAATTCAAAACCGCGATAATATTCAACTATATTAGTAAAAGTATCTAGGCCATAACCAAACCAAGGTTGCCATAAAGATATTGGCAACATATCTCGCCAAAGTCGAAAGCGCCAGACAATAGATCCGTAAGGATCTAAACTAATTAATTCCCAAAGTCGTTCTCTAAAAATATCAGAGAAAAAGTAAAGACCTAGAAAAAAAAGTAAACCAAAAATAAGAAGTTTTCTATACTTGAAAATACCAAAGAAAAAGATAAAGATGAAAAAACAAACAATAGCGCTTCTAGTGTAGGTAGCTATTAATAAAAAAGTTATAGCTACGACTGGTAAGAAATATGGATTTTGAATTACCCAAGATTTATTTTTTTCTTTATTAATTAATAATAAAGAAAGAGTTAAAGCCAGAATAAAGAAAGTATAAAAGGCAAAGGGATTAGGATGAGCAAAAGTACCGTAAATTCTTTGAAAACCGCCAAAATCATCCGGTAAGCCCCAACCGCCAATTAATTGAATTAAAGCAACAATACCAGGAAGGATATAGCTGAATAAGATAATTTTTAATAATAGATAAAAATCTTTTCTATTCTCAATTAATTGATAAGCCAAAAAATATAAGAGAAAAATACTAGCCAATCTAATAAATTCCCTAAGACTATTAGAAGAATCTATGGAATAGAAAATACTTGCAAAGCTTAATCCTAAAAAGATAGAAATAGACCAGAAAATGGGAGTTGAATAGATTTTTTTAATATTCCAAAGACAAAAGATTGATAGAATTAAGAAAACTAGACCGCCAATAAAAACATTAAGATTAAAAGAAGGCAAGCTTGAATGAATTTGTAATTCTATTCTGCTAAAAATATCTAAAGAAGGCCTTAATAAGGCTAAAGCGAGCAGATAATAGAATAAGTTTTTATTTAATTTTCTATTGACTTTTTCCATGATATTTGGTAGAGTATAGATTATGAATAAGAATTCAATTAAAGATATAGTTTTAGCTGTAACCTATAAATGCAATAGCCGTTGCGGTTTTTGTAATATTTGGCAGAAAAAAGAAGATTTTTCTTGTCAGCCAAGTGATTATAAGAAATTACCACATAACCTCGAAAACGTCAACATTAGCGGAGGTGAACCATTTTTAAGAGATGACTTGTTAGAAATTATTAAAGTAGTTAGCCGTCAATCTCCTAAAGCTAAAATTACCATTTCAACTAATGGATTTTTACCAAGCAAGATTAAAGAAACTATGCAACGAGTAGTTAGGTTTAGAAAAAACATTGGTTTAGCTGTCTCTTTGGATGGTTTTGGCAGAGTTCATGAAGAATTAAGAGGATTTCCCGGTGGCTATTGTTTGGCTGTAGAAACTATCCGACTTTTAAAAGAATTAGGTATTAAAGATCTAAAAATTGCCTTTACTTTAGGCGATAATAATATTAATCAATTAAAAAAAGTTTATCGTTTAAGTAAAGAATTAGGAGTAGAATTTAGTTTAGCTGTTTATCATAATTCAGCTCATTATTTCCAAAAAGAGGATAATCAGATTGTTAATATTAGGAAAATTAGAAGAGAATTAAATTGGTTAATTGAAGAAGAATTGAAAAGTTTTTCTCCAAAAAGATGGTTTCGAGCATATTTTACTTGGGCTTTAATTGAATTTTTAGAAACTAATCAAAGAGTTTTACCTGACTATTCTGGTTTGAATTCTCTATTTATTGATCCTACTGGATCTATTTATCCTTCAGATGTTTGGGGATTAGAAATAGGGTATTTACAAAGAATGAGCAAAGCGAATGATTGGAATGAATTTTCGCAAAGAACAAGAGATATTATTATATCCAATCAGAGTCCAGCTAACTGGATGATTTGTACAGCTAGACAAGCAATGAAAAAGCACTGGTTTGTAGTTTTTCAATGGATTTTACGAAAGAAATTCTATTTTCCAATAAAGAATAAACATTCTAAAAAGAAATTAAGTCTATTTCTAAAACGCATTAGCTCTCTTTTTTAAGATGAAAATCCTTCAAATAAATAAATTTTTCTTTTTGAAGGGGGGAGCAGAACGGCACTTTTTCGATTTAGCTGAATTATTGACTAAAAAAGGGCATCAGGTTTCAATTTGGAGTACCAAACATTCTCAAAACTTTTTTTGGCCCCAAGAGGAATTATTTGCTCAGTATAGTGATTTTTCAAAAAGAGAAAGCTTGATTAAGGATCTTAAAAAAATAAAGAGAATGTTTTGGAACAAAGAAGCCAAAAATAGATTAGAAGAGGTTATTAAACAAGAAAAACCAGACATTGCTCATCTTCATAATATTTTTAGTCATTTTTCTCCTTCAATTATTTATACTTTAAAAAAGCATAATATCCCTATAGTTATGACTTTACATGATTATAAGATGTTTTGTCCTAATTATAAATTTTTCTCTCAAGAAAAACTTTGTTTTGATTGTCTTGAAAAGAATAATTTTCGTTCTTGTTTAAGCAAAAAATGTATTAAAAATTCTTGGAGTAAAAGTTTAATTGGATATTTAGAAAGTAAATGGCAGAAAGACTTTTTAAAATTAGCTGATAAGATAGATATTTTTTTAGCCCCAACTTTGTTTATGAAAAAGCAGGCCATAAAGTCTGGGATTCCAGTTGAAAAGATTATTCACTTGCCACATTTTATTGATCCAGAGTTTTTAAAGGATTTATCTTATCAGAAGAAATCAAATTCTTCAGAAAAATATCTTTTGTATGCCGGTCGTTTAAGTAAAGAAAAGGGAATTGATTTATTAATTTTATCATTTTTAGAGAATTTATCGAAACTTTCTAAATGGAAATTAAAGATAATGGGAGAAGGACCAGAGAAGATAAAGTTACAAAAATTAGCTAAAGGATGTAAGCAAATAGAATTTTTAGGGAAAAAGAAGGGACAAGAATTAAAAGAAATAATTTTTCAAGCATATCTAGTTATTGTTCCTTCGGTTTGGGCAGAAAACTTTCCTTTTTCTGTTTTAGAAAGTTTTGTTTTTAAAAAAGCAGTTTTAGCAGCTCGGATAGGTGGTTTACCAGAAATGATTAAAGATAAGAAAACTGGTCTTTTATTTAAACCAAATAATTTAATTGATTTAATTAGAAAGACTACTTGGGCTGTTAATAATCCTAAAAAAATACAAAAAATAGGCAAGCAAGCTTATAAAGAAATTCTTGAAAAGTGCGATCCAGAGAAATACTATAAGAAATTAATTAAAATTTATGAACGAATCTAAAATAATTAAAATTGTCGCTATTCTATCCGTTTTGCTTATTGCTATCGGTGGAGTATTGATATGGCAACAAGGTCAATTAAATAAATTATTTTCTAGTGATAAAATTAGTCAACTTTCTTTTTGGAAATTAGTTCCAGAATTAATTGGATTTAATGGAGAAAAGAATTATCTTTTACTTTTTCAGAATAATTTAGAATTAAGACCAAGTGGTGGATATATAGGTACTTTTGGAATTCTTAAAATGAAGAATGCTCAGATAAAATCTTTTGAAGTACATGATACCAATATGTTTGATCATTTTGGTACGGTTCAAACCAATCCGCCTCAGCCAATCAAAGATTATCTTAAAGTTACTAATTGGCAAATGAGAGATGGTAACTGGTCACCTGATTTTCCAACTGCTGCCCAACAAGTTGAATATTTTTATCATTTACAAGGCGGTCAAGAAGAATTTGATGGAATTATTGGTGTTAACGCCATTGTTCTTGAAGATTTATTGAAATTAATAGGTTCTGTTTATTTGTCAGAATTCGACAAACAATTTAATTCAGAAGATGTGCTTTATCAAGTAGAATATGAAGTAGAACAAGGATATACTCAACGAGGAATTGATTACGGCCAAAGAAAAACAGTTTTTAAAGCTTTAATTAAAGAAATTTTAAGTAAGGTGACAGAAAGAGATATTCAGGATCAAGTAGAATTAAAAGATTTATTATTAGAAGAAT
>JAHJOV010000042.1 GCA_018820085.1 Patescibacteria group bacterium | reverse complement strand
CTTATTCTTCTAAAAAACTAGTTGGTTCTTTGACTAAGCTGTCTAAATTCTTGGGCTGGAAAGAATTCGTTGTTGCTTTTTTTACTATGTCTTTAGCGGCAACTATTCCTAACCTTTCCGTGGCTATCAGTTCAATTATTCATGGAATTCCTCAATTTTCTTTCAGTGAGATTATTGGCGGTAATATTATTGATTTAAGTGTTACTATGGCTTTAGCAGTTTTAGTTTCCAAAAGGGGATTAAGATTAGTCAGCCGGACCGTTCAAGGAACCGCTATTTTTACCCTGTTTTTACCTCTTCTCCCTCTATTGTTAGTAATTGACAAGGAACTTTCTCGAATAGATGGAGTTTTATTAATTTCAGCTTTTGTTGTTTATTCAACTTGGCTTTTTAGCAAGCATGATAGATTTACTAAGGTTTATAACAGAGCTAATGGACACATGGGCTTTAAAAAGGTTTTTGGCCATTTATTTAGCATCTTAATTTCTGTTATTTTACTTTTAATAGCAGCTGAAGGAATTGTTCGTTCGGCCACATATTTTTCCATCTTTTTAAATCTTCCCCTTGTTTTAATCGGAATTTTAATAGTTGGGCCAGGTAATGCTTTGCCAGAAATATTTTTTAGTATTCAGGCAGCTAAAAAGGGGAAAAGCTGGATGGTCGCTGGGAATATAATGGGAGCTATTATTTTTCCGGTAACTTTAGTTTTAGGAATAGTAGCCATAGCCAGTCCTATTACCATTACTGATTTTTCTCCTTTTCTTATCGGCCGGTTATTTTTAGTTTTTTCAGCTGTATTTTTTCTTGTCTTTATTAGAAGCGGTAAAAGAATTACCAAAAAAGAAGCAATTTTCTTATTATTAATCTATATTCTTTTCGTCTTAGCCGAGATTTTCTTTTATTAAATTGTTTTTTGGGGTTAATTGAGGTAAAATGAATTCTATGGATCGATCTATTCTTTATCTTTTAATCGTAGTTGTGGTCGGGTTTGGCTCACTTTTTTATTTATTGCTTAGAAAAAAGCCGGAGGAGCCAGAGGATAAATCCTTATTAATGCTTCAACAGCAGATGAATCAGTTAAGTCAGTCAATGGATAGTAAGCTTTCAGAATCAGCTAAAGCTGCTCAAAGTCAGTTTAGTGAAAGCGCTAAGATTATTAAAGACGTTACCGAAGGTTTGACTGAGTTAAAGAGTACTAATAAACAAGTAGTTGGTTTTGCTGAACAATTACAGTCTTTGGAAAACATTTTAACTAATCCAAAACGCCGAGGTGTTTTAGGGGAATACTATCTAGAGGAATTATTAAAAAACATTTTTAATCCTAGTCAGTATCAGATGCAGTATAAGTTTAAGGATGGTCAGATAGTTGATGCAGTTATATTTCTAAAAGATAAAATTATTCCAATTGATTCTAAATTTTCACTAGAAAACTACAATAGAATTATTGAAGAAAACGATCCAGTTCAAAGAGAAAAATTAGAAAAAATATTTAGACAGGATTTAAAAACAAGGATTGATGAAACATCAAAATATATTAGACCCAAGGAAAAAACATATGATTTTGCCTTTATGTTTATTCCGGCTGAGGCAATCTATTATGATTTATTGGTTAATAAGATTGGGGCGATTAAATCAAATACCAGAAGCTTGTTAGATTATGCTATTAGAGAGAAAAAAGTTCATGTTGTTTCGCCAACTTCTTTTTTTGCTTATCTTCAAACCATATTAGAGGGATTAAGAGGAATGCAAATAGAGGAATCGACTAAAGAGATTATTAAAATGGTCGGTAAGTTAGATGGACATGTTAAGAGTTATAGTTCTTATCATGGGAAATTGGGTAATAGTATTAATACAACAGTAAATATGTATAATAAGAGTAATAAGGAGCTTCAGAAAATAGGCAAAGATACAGCTAAAATTACAAGTGGCAAACCGCAAATAGAAATTGAGGATATAGAAAAACCATTGCTGGATTTGGATGAGGAGTAGTATGATGATGAGGTCGGACCTTATCAATTCGGACCTTGCCAGAAGGACTTGATTTTTTTTATTAAATAAGATATATTTAATTTATGTTTGCAGTTATAAAGACAGGCGGAAAGCAATATTTGGTTTCGCCCGGTGATAAAATCAGAATAGAGAAAATAGAGGCCGAAGAAGGAAAAAAGGTTACCTTTAAAGAGGTGCTTCTTTTGAATAAGGGCCTTTCGACAGACTCAGGGTTAAAAATTGGCACTCCTTTAGTTAAGGGTGTTAAAGTAACTGCTAAAGTCATTAAACAAGATAGAGCTAAAAAAGTAACTATTCTTAAATATAAAGCTAAGAAACGTTACCAAGTAAAAAAAGGGCACCGTCAGCCCTTTACAGAGATCGAAATATTAAAAGTTTTATCTTCGACTGCGAAAAGCATTGCTTAAGGTGTTTTCGTCAATATATTCTAAATCACTTCCAACTGATAAGCCGCGCCCAAGCCGGCTTGTTTTTACTTTGCCCGCCGGAGCCTTTGGCGAAGGCTGGGTTTTTAATTCTTGAAGTATTTTTTCAATATACAAAGTAGTCGTATCTCCTTCAGTGGTTGGACTCAAAGCAAAGATTATCTCTTTGATGGAATTATTTTTGACTCGATTAATTAATTCTTTGATTTTTAAGTCTTCTGGTCCAGTTCCATTTCCAGGAGAGATTAGTCCACCTAAAATATGATAGAGTCCAGTATATTGCCTTGTTTTTTCAATAAGAGGAATATTTAAAACTGTTTCAATAAGGCAAATAGTATTTTTATCTCTTTTTTTATCTGAACAAATAGAACAGAGATTATCATTTGTGAGACTAAAACAATCTGGACAAAGTTTAATTTTTGACTTTAATTCTTTTAAAGATTGAGATAAATTTTCTAATTCATTTTGATTTTGATTGATTAAATGGAAAACTAACCGAGTAGCCGCTCGGGGACCAATATCAGGAAGTTTGCTTAATTGATTGATTAGGTTTTGAATTGATTGAGGAAACATAATTCTAAAGGTCGGACCTCATTTTGCCGAACCTTTGCTAAGGTGCGGACAAAATGAGGTTTGACCTTTAATTACTTTAATTATTCACCCAGATGTCTTTCTAAATTTTTAAAGCTAATTTGGCTTTCATTAAAGAATAGTTCAACCTTACCAGTTGGTCCGTTACGATGTTTGGCAATATGAATTTCAGCAATATTTCTTCTTTCTGGATTAGGTTTGTCTTTGTCTTCTCGGTAGATAAAGAGAACTACATCAGCGTCTTGTTCTAGACCTCCACTTTCACGAAGGTCAGAAAGCTTAGGAATAGCTGGAGAGCGATTTTCAACTGCTCGAGAAAGCTGAGAAATAGCGAGGATAGGCAGTTTTAATTCACGAGCCAGAGCTTTTAAACTACGAGAGATTTCAGTCATTTGTTGGACAGAGGAATCAAAAGAATTACGTGGTTGGATCATTTGGAGATAATCAATAATAATTAAACCTATGTCGTGTTCTGCTTGAAGTCGGCGGGCCATGGTTCTCATTTGCATAACTGTTGGTGAAGGAGTGTCATCAATAAAAAGAGGAGCAACCGATAATTCATCCATAGCCTGTTGAATTCTTTGAAAGTCATTATCTGGGCCTTCGCCAGAAAGACGACCAGTTCTCATTCGCCAGGAATCTACCTCGGCTTGAGAACAGATAACTCGGTCAACTAATTGTTCTTTAGACATTTCAATACTAAAGATAGCTACTGGTGTTTTTTCTTTAGTGACAATATGTCGCGCAAAATCTAAAGCTAGGGAAGTTTTTCCGAGCGATGGCCTAGCTCCTAAGATAATTAGGTCTGATTTTTGAAGACCGGCTAAATGATTATCTAAATCAATGAAACCTGTTGGAATACCTCGAGTCACCCCATCACCTCGGTGTAATTTATCAATTCTTTCAAAAGCTTCTTCTAAATTATCTTTAATATGAACAAATTTCTGACTAATTGATTTTTGAGAGATACTAAAGATTTTTTGTTCAGCTAGGTCAACCAATTCGTCAACATCTTCTGGTTCTTGAAAGCTCAATTGGCTTATTTGGGCTGAGTTATCAATTAAATCACGAAGAACTTTTTTGCTTTTAACGATTTTAGCGTAATGAGTTATATGAGCAGCTGTTGGAACAGAATTAACTAAACTAGTAAGGTAACTATGCCCACCAATTTCTTCCAATTGTTTTCTTTGTTCTAATGAGTTGGTTAAGCTTAATAGGTCAATTGGTTCATTTTTTTCATAAAGATCAAGCATAGCTTGATAGATATTAGCGTGAGTCCCACGATAAAAATCATCTGGCGTTAAAATATCAACTATTCTAATGATAGCGTCTTTGTCTAACATTAAAGCGCCTAAAACTGATTGTTCAGCTTCAATATTTTGTGGTGGTAAAAATCCGTCTTTTTTGGCCATATGAATTAAAAAAAGAGG
>JAHJOV010000041.1 GCA_018820085.1 Patescibacteria group bacterium | reverse complement strand
TTCCTCCTCTCTGGGCCATTGGGACACTTTGTGAATTTGTTTTAAACTTTCTTTGACTGGTAAAAATATTGCTTGATTAATATCTCGGGCTAATTGACGAGCCGGCTCCTCTGCTAATTTACATTTCTCCTGTAATGTTTTTACAAAGTTAACGATATTAACTTCGCCTAATAAGATCATGCCAGTTGTATGTGAGGCATACCAAAGCTGATCATCAGTTAATCTATTTTTCTTAGCCAGATCGTATACTTTGTCAGCTGTTTCAACAGTAAAAAATATTTGTCGAATATTTTGAGGTAATTGGAAATATTTAAGATACCTTTGTCTGATTAAAGGATCACTGATTCCTTGAACACTTTTAATTTGATTTGGTGTCGGCATATTATTTAAGTTTTAAGCATTCTTGCTCGTTCTTCATCGCTGAATTTTTCGCCACTACTAACAGATGTATCTATGACGATTTTTGGTTCTTTTCCCTTCATCCATTTTTCTTCTCCATAGACAGCTTTACCTATGTCGCCCCCGAGATATTTAGCAATATCTGGTCTTTCTTGACCAATTTTATTCCATTGTTCTTCAGAGGAAATTATATCTTTGTCAATTACTTTACTCTTTATTTTAAAGAAAAGATTTGTATTAAGATCTGCTAATTTAGATAAGTGATTGCTCTTCCATTTTCCGTGATTTGGATTCTTTTCCGTCGTCCTTTGAGTCAGTTGATTTTTAATAGCTTCTATTACATATTTGCTTCCTTGGGTTTCTCCATTTAGAGCATCTGCCTGCATTTTCTCTAGATTTCCTGGAGTTATTTCAGAAATAATCTTTTCTATTTCTTCATAAGATCCTGCTAAATCTGGTCTGGCTTTTAGAACATCTTTGTGTTTTCCATATCGTTTAGTTAGTTCTACTGATTTCTCAATATCGTTTTCTCTGAACCCTAATTTATTATTTGCCTCAAGATCACCCCTTGTGGCTAAGATACCAGCAATAGCCGCTTTCTTTTGAGCATCAACAGTTCTGTATTCGGCTTTGAGGTTGTCGCTGGTTCGGTTTTTGTATTTTTCTTCTTCTTTAGCAAAATTAGCTTTATTCATTCCTTCATATGCCTGAAAAGGTTTAGCTGCGTGTTTTAGTATTGGAACCCTGTCAAGTCTTGTCGCTGCTAACCCTTGTCTAACTTTATTGCCTATTTTTTCAACCATAGGTGTATTAGCGAGTATTTTTCTGCCAGTCCATTTGCCTGCTCCTTTGGCTACTCCTTTACCCAAGGCCACGGCTTTGTCGGCAAAGGTAATGCCTATTTTTTGAGCGACTATGAGGGAGCCGATAAGCATACCGCAGGCCAAAAGAAATTGGATAAAATTTTGAGGGAGCATTACTTGAGGCATTATTTTCGCTTGAGTTATTTCGTCGGTAATCACGTCTTTCATGCCGCTAATCATTTCTCCTCCTACCAATGGGGCTTGGCCATTAATAAATTTTACCCAAGAACTTGTGCTTAACCAAATAAAGAAGATAGCGGCTGGAGCAAAAAAGACCCATTTAATAAATGTTTTCCACCATTGTTCAAAAAGATGCCGAGTAGCTGGTAATATTGAGAAAAACCAGGCCAAAGGAGCTAAAATAAGGAGGAACCAGATGACAATAACCCTAATTAATAAAAGGAAAGCCAAGGCAGCAAAAACAAAGGCGGCGATAATAGTAAATATTATTGAAAGAAATAATGAAGCAGTGACTTTCCAAAATTTATCATCTGGTATTTCTGTCCAATTTACTTTAGACGGTTTTATTTCGTAACAATCATTACCACCTGTAGTACCTCTACAAATAAGATCACACGCTGTTTTGTTTGAAAAAATTGGATCTGGGACGAGTGCATAGTTGCATCCCCACTGACTTGGAGCCTCGTCAGGTTTATCAGCGTTAGTTAGTTGTAATTTAGCTAATCCCATACTTCCCGCTATATTATTAAAAAACGATGTTGAATCTTGAATGAAAAAATTAGTTAAAACATCCGAAAAATCAATAACTACTCCAGCCAAAACTAAACTAAAATTAATTAACAGGGCAGCGATAATTAATTTAGGCAAGAGCGCTTTTATGCCATAAGGTTCAAATCGCAGAATAGTAGCAAAGGCGATAACTAACAAAATTAGAACAAAGAACATATTAACTAAATCGCGAACAATCCCCCAACCATCTTTAACCATTTGAGCATTTTGGGTATCAGTATATCCAAGAATTCCTTGAGCCATGCCAGCGAACCAGCCAACTAAACTACCGATTGTTTCTTGAATAGCTAAAAGAGCGCCACCTAATAGGCTTTTCATACCGTCAACAACTCCCAATGGATCAGCAGCGTTTACTTCCTTAACTCCTAAAGAAAAAATAGCTAAAAAGCTGATTATAAGAATCAGGCTAGAAATAGTTTTTTTATGCTTTAAGAAAAACCCATTCATTGATTAATTGGTTTAGAAAAATTAATAAGAGATATTACTTGAACAGGTGGAAAGAAATATTGTTAATTGAGTAAATTTTGACTGGAGAGATTGCTTTTTTTCGTAAAGAGTGCCGCCTTGAGGATAGTCTTGGCTTATCCCCCGGGTCTGTAATAAATTTTGGGTGATTTGGATAACTGTCAAATTAACCGTTTGGGTGTCAAAATTAAGTTGAGCTAAATCATCGGCCGAGGAGTCAGCTGCTATTTGACCCCAATTAATGGTTAAGTTTTTAGCCGTTTCCATAAGGGCTATTTTTTCATTTAGAGCAGCCTGTTCAGTTAAGGTGGGCGGTTGAAGGGTTTGTTGATAAAGTTCCAAATAATTATCAGTCGCCTGAATAAAGCCATTGGTTGAGCTAATAGCCGTAGCTGTATCGGCAATCCATTGATTAGTTCCAATGATGTCATTTTGAATGGCTAGAATTTCGCTGTTTATCTGAGGGCTAGTACTGATAATTTCATAGGTAATTACAGGAGTTGAGCCAAATCCATAGCTTGCGATAGTTGTTCTTTTAATTAAAGCAGTACCTATTTCTGAAGCCGTAATCTGGATTGTTTCGATAATTTTATTCATTTCTTGGGTAGTGCTAATAACTTGAGAGGTGGTCCAGGAAGGCAACGAACAACCAGCCGCTAGGACATCTTTTAATTTTATTAAAATATTGTTTTGGATGGTGGCAATATCCTGCATAACGCTTAAATTAGATTGCTGTTGGGTTAAAAGTTGGATTTCTAAATTTTCTTTGAGGAGATTTTGTTGTTCTACTAAAGCGGTTGCTTGGCCTGAAGCTGGGATGGCTTGGCCAGGTGTTTCATCTACGTTGACAGAAACGCCAGGTGTCGGTCCGGAAGAAGTAACAAAGGCCAGGCCTTCTTGAATAACCCGGTTTACCAAGGCGCTGGCAACAGCCGTAATATAGGGAGCCAGAATACCCTTGCTTGGAGCCAAGGCAGCTATTTGGTCCTGTAATAGTTCTAAATCTCGGTCTATGGCTCGGCTGGCCACATCGGAAATAACTGAAGCAGGGGTGACGGATTTTTCTTCGGTGCATACAAATTCCAACTGTCCAGCCGATTGTTCTTCCAATGTTTTACAGCCATCTTTGTTATTACAGGTAGCAACCTGGCTTTCGTCAGTATCTTTAGCATATCCTTGAACACAAGCTTTTATTGATAAAAAGCCCCGGCCGGCAATGGCTTCTTGCCCAGCTGCTTCTCGAGCCATTTCTTCCAGTTTGAGTTTTTCTTCTAAAGCTGTATAATAACCTCCATAAAAATTATTTTGTGGTTTAGTTAATTTAATCCATTCTGTCCAGCCACCTTGATTGAAATCATTGGCAAAGTTATTGATATTCGCGCCCATATCTGATAATGTACATTGAACTCTGGTATCAAAAGTCGATACATCTAATAGAGCGATTTTAATATCCATATCAAATGGTTCGCAAAGCCAGCCAGCGCCCAAATATTTGTCAACGAATAGCCCGCCTGCCTTGTCAGCCGCATCTTTGAGAAATGATTGCCAGTCAGTGACGAATTTTGGTTCACCTCCGCCCTGAATCCATTTGATGATTTCATTAGTTAGCATGCGTAGGACCATATGAAGAGCTATCTCTGCGGCTGCAGCCACAGCTCGGCTTAAAATGGTATCGGCCCATTCCCATTGTTTGATTGTGGTTCTAATCCAGTTAGCCGCTGCATTGTACTTAGACGCAACTTTTTCCCAAGCTCCATGGGCTATTCTCCAAGCCCAACCCATTAAACCAGAAGGTCCTCCGATAATATCTGGTATTAGAGCTTGAACTGGTTTAGGATAAAACAAAACCCAGCCTCCGGCTAAGGAAATCATAGTTATCATTAAAACAAGAGCCAAATTTTTTCTTAAACAAGAGTTTTGATAAAATAGATTAAACATTATGGGTGAGTTTCAATATAATTAGCTAATTTTATAAGGGTTTGATTAAATAATTCTCTGGTAATTTTATACTGTTCTAAAGCCAAATTTGTTTTTAAAGGATCAGTATCAATTTCTTTAATCGCTTGATAGATATTACCAATAACCCAAAAAACACCAATTTGTTCTTTATGAATGTTTATTAAATCAGAAGGGACTGGGATTTGTTTAATACTTTGGGCAGTCCCTTTATAGAATTCAATATATTGGTCAATTTCAACAAAGTTTTTGGTTTGAATAGCTTGATAAAATAGTTCGCTTTCTGATTTCTCTATCCGGTCAACGGAAGTATTAACTGCCCATTGTTCTATAGTTTCAACGATTTCTCCAGCATAGGTTTGAATCGCGCTGGGGCTGTTGTCGGATAAGATAAATATTTCTTGATTGGTAATTTTTGGCAGAGAAAATTCCAAAATAGCTTTATTGAGCGTTTCTTGAATAGCCTGGTCTACTATT
Source organism: Patescibacteria group bacterium (assembly GCA_018820085.1). Lineage (GTDB taxonomy): Bacteria > Patescibacteriota > Minisyncoccia > Portnoybacterales > UBA2143 > JAHJOV01. The sequence goes on along the minus strand of JAHJOV010000041.1, from coordinate 14,187 downwards.
TGATTAGATGTGTTGATTGAGTCGGAGTCTAAAGCGCCTGTGATTGACGCTGGATTTTCTTCAGCTATTTTTTTAGCTAAGCTTTGAGCTAGGGCTTGAGTAAGATTGTTAGGCAAAGGCCGGGGTTCAGTTGATTCTTGGTCAGCCAACTTATCATTAGGCGCTGGTTTGGTTGGGTCATAGCCAGCTGTCACTTCTTCTCCGTCTAAATAGCCGTCGCCATCCGTATCTTGGACACAGGGGTTTGTTTTCCAGGTAACTTCTTGCCAATCCATTAATCCGTCGTAGTCGCTGTCTTTATTTTTATCATTTGGATTTGATTGGCAGCCGGAGATTGTTTTTTTATTTTCTTCTAGGATATCATTAAGCCGTTGACTGATTGAAGCAACGCCCACTCCGCTTTTTAAAACCAAATAACCGCCAATAGTAATGCCGGTTAACAATACCAAAATTACTACAATAACACTTATTTTTTTAGAGGATTTTTGTAGTTTCATTTTTAATAGTTTGTCTTATTTATTATACAATATTTTTAGTTATTTCCCAAGCATTCTTTTCCACAAAACCAGAGGACAACATAACTATTGACAATTTTATGTAAATAGAGTATAATTGTAACATTAGTTTCTTTGAAAATTACATAAAAAAATAATATAGACAGGAGGAGAAAAGATGAAAACGATAGCAAGGATGATTCTGGTGTTTTTGTTGGGCGTGTTGGCGGTTTCGGGTTGCGCGACTATTTCTCAAGGCAATGGGCCGCAACCGGGCGATGCGGTATTTTTTCATCATAACGAGGGCGTCTATTCTAAAGATGTTCTCTTTCCGGGCAATTTATCAAAAGATGATTTGTTTGCCATTAATTCGGCGACCGGCGGTCTGATCTGGGCTGAACAGCCCTTGGGGAAATTCAAACTAGGACCGGCCATTAGTCGTGAATTCCCTAGAATAGGACGACTTAATTTGCGTCCCAATACAGATTATACTCTTTACATTTTATGGACTCGGTTTGACGGATATCCGTTAGGGGAAGATGTTCTTTCTTTTCGAACGTACGTTGATCCGTGTCGAGATGTTCGGGTTGGCCGTTTGGGTGGCAGAACTTGCGCGAGCGTGATTGTTGATTTGCCTCGTATGAGAGTCGGCAATTCGTCTCGGTTCGGTTTTCATAAAACCCTTTATGTGGGCGATTGGATTCGCGCCCTAGTTGGTTTTTAGGAGGTGATGGAATGAAAATGAAAAGATTGTTATTTGTTTTTTTATCGTTAGCTATATTGGTTACCACAGCTTGTGGAGCTAATCGGATTAAGTTCGAAAGAACAAAACAAGGAGGAGTGGTTGTTCCTGCTTTGCCTGCTCAAGTCTATAAGACTCCAGAGGCATTGGTTATCCCGCCGACCCACTATCCAGATTCTACTTTGGGTAAAATTGAGAATGATACCCAAAATATTTTTATAAAAATCTGGATAGATCCTGAATCTGTCGAAAAGATGGTATTTGATACCACTCAGATAGAGGATATATTAGGCAAACCTAATTTAATCCTCCCGCCTGGAGTGAGTCATAATAATGTGGCGGTAGACTTCGGTTTCCATCTGATACTGGCCGAAGGAATGATGAAAACTAATTATTTTGGGTGGAAGTCTCTCGGTCTGGCCAAAAAAGAATTCACTGTTGATTCTCGAATCTCCGGTGGATACTATGGCTGGCAAGTGAGATTTCACCAAGGAGATTTCAGGCGTTAATTTCTTTAATTAGCTTCTGCCAGTTCTCTACAGACAAATTTTCGGCCCTGGCTTGATGTGGTAAACCACATTCAGCCAGGGCTTCTTTAATTTGCTCGCGCGGAATACTCAGTTTAGTATAAAAATTATTAGCTAATTGTTTGCGAGGAGAGGAAAACCCAGCTTTGACTACTTGGAAGAATTTTTTGATAGAGTCTTTTTCGAGGTCGGACATCTGCTGATGTCGGACCTCAATCTTAATAATGGCGGAGTCAATTTTAGGTCGAGGCCAAAAAGAGTTTTTAGAAACAGAAAATATAATTTTAGGATTGGCATAGAATTGAGTTGCTACAGCTAATAAATTCATTTTGGGTGGTTTGGCACAGATACGCTGGGCTACTTCTTTTTGAACCATTAAAATCATTTCTTGAGGTGGGTTATCTGATTCTAAGAGCATTCTAATAACTGGCGAGGTGATATAGTAAGGTAAGTTGGAAACAACTTTATAGTCTTTTAATTTTGAGGTCCGACCTTTGCAAAGGTCGGACCTCAAAATGTCAGCTTCTATAAGTTCTACATTCTCATAATCTTTTAATTCTTGTTTTAAGATTTCAGTCAGTTTTTTATCTTTTTCTATAGTAATGACTTTTTTAGCTTTTTGAGCTAACTCTTTTGTTAGAGTTCCTAAACCAGAGCCGATTTCTAGGACAGTATCCTGTTTGGATAAGTTAGCTGTAATTATGATCTTATCAAGAATATTATTATCAATTAAAAAATTTTGCCCTAAGCGTTTGTTGAGCTGAAGATCGTGTTCTTTTAATATTTTTTTAATTTGAATCGCGTTCATGTATATTGTCGGTATAGTAAGGTCAGACCTCAAAAAGTAGGAACCTTTAGCAAAAGGTTCCGCTTTTTAGGTCCGACCTTAATTCTGCAGTCACGTAACCGGAGGTCGGACCTTGTTTTGCCGAACCTCTGCTGAGGTGCGGACGAAACAATGTACGACCTCCTCATTTTCATATATGTTCTCGGAATTCAATTAAATGATCGGGAATATCACCTAAGAAACGAGATGGTGGATTAATCATGGTTTGACCCCAGAGACGACGACGGAGAGTGAAAATAAGATAAGCTTTTTCTTTAGCTCGAGTAATACCAACATAACAAAGTCGTCTTTCTTCTTCCATTTGACCAGGGTCGAAAAAACTTCTTGAATGAGGAAAGATTCCATCCTCGCAACCAACTAAGAAGACAATTGGGAACTCTAGTCCTTTGGCGCAATGCATGGTCATTAAATTAACTAGATTCTTGTTCATCTCTATTTCATCTGGACTGCTCAAAAGAGTAATTTCCTCTAAAAACTTTTCTAAACCAGCTTGATTGTATTTATTAGCAACAGTAAAAAGTTCTTGAATGTTTTCCCAACGATACTCCCCTTCTTGATCATCTTTTTTAATATATTTTTCGTAGTCAGTTTTTTTAATAATGAATTTAATTAAATCAGTTAAAGATTTTTTTTGTTTTGCTTGGCGGAAACTATCAATTAAGGAATAAAAATTCTGTAATGGTTCAGAATGGTCATTGATTAAAAAGAGTCCATTTATATTTTTAGCGAATTTAGGCAGGCGGCGGGGCGGGGTATTAATTATTCTTTGACAGCTGATTAAATCATCGGGATTATCAATTAGTTTTAAATAGGCGAGAAGATCTTTAATTTCTTTACGATCATAGAATCTAACTGTCCCAATAATCTTGTATGGAAGATTGGCTTTTAAAAAGGCCTCTTCTACAGCTCGAGATTGGGCATTGGTTCGGTAAAGAACAGTAAAGTCTTTTAAATTATATCCTTGACACATCAAATTTTCTATTTCCTTAATTAAAAAAGCGCCCTCTTCTTCTTCATTTTCGGCTTGGATAATATTAATCAGAGATCCAGCTTGATTTTCGGTCCAAAGTCGTTTATCTTTGCGTTGGCTATTTTTGGTAATGATATGATGACTGGCTTCAAGAATATTTTGGGTTGAGCGATAATTTTGTTCTAGGAGAATTATTTTAGCTTGGGGATAATCTTTTTCAAAATTAAGGATATTTCTGAAGTCAGCTCCCCTCCACGAATAAATTGAGTTATGAACGACAAATCCACTGGCTATGTAATTATGAACATTTTTTACATCTAGATCATAAACATCTCCTTTGTATTTTATTTTTTCTACTTTTATTATTTCATCTTCAATGATTTTCCCATTTTTTTCTATAGGAATAATCATAGTTGGATGAGCTTGGCCAGCTGGTTGAAATAGGTATCTTTTATTTTCAGTGAGAAGAGCTGTTCTGAGAACGTCTAATCGATTGTCGGCTTTTTTGATTTCTTTAGCTATCTTTTCTATTTCCCCATAATCAACACGGGCGATTTCTGTGACCCAATCTTTAGATTTCCCTTTTCTAACAGAAAATCCTAATTTTTCTATTATTTTTTTAAGTTTTAAATCACTAGTGTTTATACTCACTCTACTTAATCCCCATGGACTAGTAATTGTTTTTCTATTGTCACTAAACATAGTGACTCTCATCTTTATTCTTTTCGATTCGTTTTTTTTACTAACACCCTGAGGAGAAAAATGAGGATAATCCCTATTAAAATAGAGGTCATCCATTAGTTCATGGGCTCTTTTTTCTGTATCTATGTTTTTATAGAGTTTATCAATTAGCTCTTGGGTAAATTTCATTTTTCGACCATCAGTAAAAAAGACAATAGTCGGAATTCCATAATTAAAAGAATAGTAAGATTCCCAATATGCTGCTTCATTTCTAGAATAACAAACTTTTAAAATCCATACTTTGTCTGCTTTCTCTTGATTGGTTCTAACTAGTAGTCCTATCTGTTCGGTGCCTCTTAATTCTTTACGTTTTCCTTTTGCTACTCCTATTCGGTATCCTTTGTCTTTTCTGAACATTAGGTAGGTATAATAAATATTTGAATTTAGCGAGAGACGAAGGAAAATAATATGATTAGGAGTAAGAGTTAGGGTATTTTTATTTTTTGTATGTATTTTGATTAAATCTCCACTATATTTGTTTTTGTTAATTCTAGTGATGAGTGCTTCGCAGGTTTGATTTCTTCCTCCGGCAGCAATAATCTGATCCCCTATTTTAAGCTGGTCTATGCGTTTTAATCCTTTAGGTGTATTGATTTTGGTTTGACCAGGGAGGCATTGATCGGGATCAGCGATAAGCCAGAGATTCTTATGTTTTTGAGCCAAAAGATTAGTCAATGTGTATTGGCTTAAATTAGTGTCATGGGCCTCATCAATTAAGATAAATGGCCATTTATCTTGATATTTTTCTAGGATCTGAGGGTGTTTTTCAAAAAGCCTGACGGTCAGCATAATTAAGTCATCAAAGTCTAGGGCATTAGCTTTTTTAAGCGACTCTTGGTAAAGCTGATAAAGTTGAGCTATGGTTTTGGGAAAATATTCATGGGCCTGTTCTTGATATATTGACCAATCAATCAATTCATCCTTAGCTCGGGAAATCGTTTCTTTAATTGTATTTGGTTTGAATTGGTCTGGGCTAATTTGAAGATTCTTTGTGATTTGTTTAATTAAAGCTAATTGGTCAGTGTCGTCATAGATGGTGAAATTTTTTTGATAGCCAATTTTATCTATTTGGTGGCGGAGAATCTGGAGGCAAGTAGCGTGAAAGGTGCCAATATCAGATTTGCCCGCCTCGCTATGCGAAGCGTTGCGGGCGGGTCTGGATTTGGTCAACTGAGCTACTCGTTCCCTCATCTCTTGGGCTGCTTTATTGGTAAAAGTAACAGCTAAAATATTATTAGGGGCAACACCTTGTTCAATTAGATGGGCAATCCGATGAGTTAAACAGCGGGTCTTACCTGAACCAGGTCCGGCAATAACTAAAACCGGTCCCCTCATAATGGTGACCGCTTCTTTTTGTTTTGGGTTTAAAGATGAAAGAATATTGGTCATTCTATTTCTCTCCAATTTTCTACACTCCAGCCACCACCAGGTCCGGTACTGAAGTTAATATTTTCTAATCCAATATCATAATTGATTATGGCATTGTTGTCTAAAGCTAATTTGTATCCAGTTGCTTCTCGAACATTGATATTATTATGTAGATAGATTACCCCATTAGAGGCATAAAAGATAGCTCCTTCAGCATTATTATTTAAATCAATAGCTGGATCATTAAGGTCTAGAGAATTATTAGTTGAAAGCATCATTAGATAGCTTCCTTCTTGGCCCGAACCCCGAGTAGCAACATTATTACTTATTGCTATTTTTCCGTCGCTAATAATAATCCCACTTAATGATTCGTAGTCATCACTCAATTGAATAATTGAGTTGTTGTTGGTGTTAATATCACCTTGGACATAAATTGTGCCAGTAATAGTTAAAATAGCGTTGATGTTGATAGTTAAATTACCTGTTATTTTGATTGGTCCTAATGATTCGTTGTCATCACTAATAATATAGTCGCCCAATATTGTCCCTCCGGCTGTAGCTTCAGCCTTCCAATCATTCATTTCTTCTTCGGAGATTGGTAAATCTTCGGTTTCAATCGGATCACTTAATATCTCTATGCTTCCATAGCTACAATTGTTAATAATCCCTCCGGAAACATAGTAAAGAGTCCCGTCAATATTAGCATTAGAGCAGGAATAGGTATAAACATCTCCGTCTACATTCATATCTTCAATAGTATTTCCAATGCCAGCTATAGTAGCAGTATTAGTTATGGTTCCTAATCCACTAATACTGCCGTTAGAAAAAACATTGCCTTGGACTCCACTATTATTACCCATAATGATCCCTCCTTCTCCTGCTTGAGCTCCATAATGGAAATTAACTTCGTCGCTAGTAATGTAATAGGCAACAGCTATTTTTTTAATTTTATTATCAGCATTACCTTGGGAAGTAATTGTTCGTGAACCGCCAATTGGACTTGTTATTTCTATTGTAGTTGAATCATCGCCGATTGTTAAAGTATTAGGACTTGAAATTTGCATATTATTTTTTAATCGCAATAGAGTATCTTCAATACCAGCTTCGGCTAGGTAATAGCTTTTAGTTGATTCAATTTTGGCTTGAGCGCTATTAATACTATCAAGAGTCAAAAAAGTTAAGCTAGCGCCAATAAAAACACTAACAGTTAGGATAATGGTTAAACTTAAAAGCAGAGCGGCTCCTTTTTCATAATTGTTTTTTTTGATTTTAATCATTACGTAAATTAGCTGTTGAGATTAAAGTGGAAGTCGCTTGATAAATAGCCTTACCACGAGAATCCTTATAGACGGCCGAAAGTTCAATTCTAATGGATTGATTGTTGTCACTGTCTATTAAGTGATTAAAAGTTAGATTATTTACTTCTATTCTTTCTGAAGTAAGGGGAGTAGTTTCTAATTCTTCTTGTTTAAGACAGAGTCGGTTGTTATTGTCTAAATAAAAGTCAAAATAGGTTGTTGTTTCTCCTTCAGGTGTATTTTGGGTTGTTTTTAAACTAAGTTGACCTGGGTGGCTATCAAAAGAGCTAGTTGAGATATATACTCCTTGGCTATGTTTGATGTGCCAAAGCATTATTTCCATAGCTCTTTGGCTATTTTCCGTGACTTCCTTACTAACTTTTATTTTTGCTTGAACGCCCATTAGATTAAAAACAAAGGTAACTAATAAAACAATAATAATAGCAAAAGTAGCTATGTAGATAATTAATTCAATTAGGGTAAACCCTTGTTTATTCGTCATTGCCAGTTAGTTAAATAAGTAACCAAACTTATTTGTTTAATATTTCCATGGTCGTCCCATTCGACAAATGCTGTTACTTTTCTAGTTTGGACATCTTCTATTCCTGAAGAACTAATGTCATCATTAGCATCCCGATAAACTTTTTCTAAAATCACCCAACGGTTGTAAATTTCGCTAATTAGGCCCGGGTTAATTGTTGTTAAAGTCCATTTATTATCTGAAATTACTGGATAATATTGGGTTTCTAGAGATAAAGAGACTATATTGTTCCAATTTTCGTCTCGGACGCTTTGGGTTGCTTCAATCACTTCAGAGGCCAAGCTAATTGCTTCTAGTTTTGATTTACTGTATTCTTGAGCTCTTAGACTGTATTGAGCGAGAACTAGAAAACTTAAAAAGGCAATAGTAATAATACTTAAACCAACAAGAATTTCAATAAGACCAACACCTTTTTGTGATTGAAGAATATTTTTCATTGGATTTCCATGCTTCCTCCCCAGAAACCAATAGTTGGTTGTCCATCAGCCGTGAAAGAAACAAGGTCTTTGCTGTCAATGGAAACTTGAAGAGGTTTGTTATTAGTATCCATATCACGATGAATACATAACTCTGTTTCTATCATATCTAAAGAGTGGGTGTGAATATGTAATTCTTGATTTTGTCCGTTAACGCTTATTGTTCCACTCCAATCAAATTCTGTTTTAGCGAGATTAAAGTAATCAGCCATGGTGATAGCAATAGTTACTTCTGGAATATCAAAGAAATAAAGGGTTAGAGTTTCAGAGTTTTGAATACTCCAGTTTAAGTTTAAATGAATGTGTCGTCCATCAGTTAATCGATTAGTATTACAGCATTCACTTAAATTAGAGGCTAATTCTATTTGACCTGAAGAATGAATGTTAATAATCTCTAATTCAGTTGATTGATTAATCATTCTTAAGCCAATAGTTCCATTTTGACTAGTTTGGCCGTTAATCCTTTGAAAAACAACATCACTACCTTCTCCGGTTAAATTAATATCATTAATTTCTAGACGATTGGGTAGAGAATAATTTTTGTTATCAGGCGCATCTACTTGATAAGTGTCACCTGCGAATAAAATATATTGATCGCTTTCAAAATGAACTCCATATTGAGAAGCATTTTCTGAAGCTAATGTTTTTGTTTGAGCTAGTTTAAGTGTGGTTACAATTTTTTGAGCGATAGTTTCTAATTCTGTTTTCTTTTCAAAATAGCGATAGCTGAATAAAGCCAAAGCTATTATTAATGCTATTATTGAAATAACAACTAATGTCTCAATAAAAGTAAATCCTCTATTTTTGTAATTTGTAATTTGTAATTTGTAATTTAAGCTCATATCCCGCTCATCATTGAATACATTGGTTGAATCATGGAAATAGCGAAAAATCCGACTGCTCCGCCAATAATAACCATAATAACTGGCTCAATAACAGATGATAGATTCTTGGTTGTGTTATCAATTTCTTCTTCATAAAAATCTGCTAAGGTTTTTAGAATTTCAGATAAATTACCTGTTTTTTCTCCAACATCAATCATTTGAATAACCATAGGGGTGTATAAATTATCATATTTAGCTAAGCTTGTACTTAGTTCTTTCCCTTTTTGAACTTCTTGGGCGGATTCAAACAGAGCATTTTTAAAATGAATATTACTTAAAACACCAGCTACTATTTGTATAGATTTAACAATTGGAACACCACTTTCAATTAAAGAGCTAATCATGCGTGAGAAGCGAGCTGAATTTACTTTTTTAGTTAGAGAACCAAAGATTGGTAAATAGAGATATCCCTTATGAAAAACTTTTTTAATTGACTCAATTTTATAGAGTAATTTAAAAGCAATAATCAGACTAATTAAAATAACTATACTCCAGATATAGTTGTATTCAAGGAAATTGCTTATGGCTATAATTACTCTAGTGCTTAAAGGTAAATCCATTTCAATTTCAGTAAAAATATCAGTTAATTTAGGAACAACCATAATCATCATTAAAATACCAATACCAATCATGACTACAATGATTACGCTTGGATAAATCATTGCTCCTCTGACTCGACTGATTAGTTCATGGTCTTTTTTCATTTGTTCAGCTAGGAGTTTGAGAATTTCGTTAAGGTTACCACCGCTTTCCCCTACTCGAACCATGTTTACATAAATATTGTTAAAAACTTTAGGGTATAGAGCTAAAGAATCGCTAAATGATTTACCTTGTCGGACACTATCTTCAATTTTATTGATTATTTTTGTGAATTTTGGATTTTTGCTTTGTTCAGCTAAAATTTGAAGAGCCTTGTTAAGAGAAAGACCAGCTTCAATCATAACAGCCAAGTGTCGACTGAAAACCATTTTTTCAATTAAAGAGACCCAACCCCATTTTTTGGCTATGTTTTTAAAGAAATTGATTATTTTTTTATCCTCTTTATCGTGGTTGGTTTCACTGACTGTTTCAGCTGAAATTAAAGATAATCCTTGGGCTCGTAAAAGAATAGCTAATCCGTGTTGATCGGTTGTTTCTAAATGGCCGGTTTTTGTTTCTCCTTCTTTATTTTTAGCAGTGTAAATATATGTAGGCATAGATTAAATTTATTCGTCGGTTACCCTTAATATTTCTTCAATACTTGTGATTCCTTGAGCAGCTTTAATAAAACCGTCTTCTAACATAGTCATCATTCCTTCACTAATAGCTAATTCTTGAATTTGGTCAGCTGTTGCTTCTTTAACAATCAATTCTTTAATTGATTCACTGATTTTGAGAACTTCATAAATACCGATTCGGCCTTTGTATCCATCTGGACATTCTTCTGATTTACCTGGTCGATAGAATTCTATATCTGGCCAATCGTCTTTAACTCCAACGATTTTTTCTTGTCTAAGAATTTTTAAAATTTTATCCAAATTAATTCCTGTTCCTAATCTTTTTATTTCAGCTGCTGTTAATTTATATTTTTGTTTAACATCAGGATAGATTTTTCGAACTAATCTTTGAGCAAAAATTAAGTTAATAGTTGAAGCAATTAAAAAAGGTTCTGTTTTCATATCAATCAATCTTGGAAAAGCGCCAGCTGCGCTGTTAGTATGAAGAGTTGAAAGAACCAAATGACCAGTTAAGGCAGCATTAATTGCTAAGCTGGCTGTTTCATTGTCTCTGATTTCTCCAACCATGATAATATCTGGGTCTTGACGAACTAAAGATCGTAGGCCGTTGGCAAAAGTTAATCCAATTTGGGCTTTAACTTGAGTTTGATTAATTCTTGGCATTCTGTATTCAATCGGGTCTTCGACTGTAGCAATATTAACACCTAGTTCATTAAGAATATCCATAATCGTGTAAAGAGTAGTCGTTTTTCCTGAACCAGTTGGTCCAGTAACTAAAATCATGCCATTAGGTTTTTTGATTGCTTGATGCGCTTTTTCTAAGGTTTCTCCTCTTAAGCCAAGTTTTTCCAAAGTTAGTCCCTTAGAGTCTTCAGGTAAAAGTCGTAAAACAACTTTTTCTCCGTCATAGACTGGCAGAATTGAGACTCGAAAGGAAATTTTGTAATCTTCTGTTTCAATCTTAAAACGTCCATCTTGGGGTAATCGGTGTTCATCTAATTTTAAATTAGAAAGTACTTTAATTCTAGCAACAACACCAGAATGAATCTTTTTAGGCAAGATCATGGCATCGTGTAGGATTCCATCAATCCGATAGCGAACAATTATTTCTTTTTCTAATGGTTCAATATGAATGTCGGAAACTTGTTGAAGAATGGCATGCTTTAGAAGAGTATCAACAATTCTGATAATTGGCATTTGTTCGGCAGTTTTTTCTAAATCTTCTTTATTCTCTTTCTCTCCATCGCCTTTTTCGGAAATAATTTTTATCTTAGTTCCTTCTTCTTTAATTAAATCACCAAATTCGGCTTCTAGGGTTTTTTGATATTGTTTAAGAGCAGCTTTAATACTATCAGAATTAGTTAAACGAGGTATAATTTTAAGATCAGATTTCTTTTTAATAAACTCAATTGTTTGGAGATCTTCTGGGTCAATCATAGCTACTTCTAGTTCTTTGTCTTTTTGTCGGAAGGCAATAATATTATGACGGCGGGCAATCGGTTCAGGAATAATTTGAAGGATTTCTTTAGGAATGATTTCTTTTTCTAAATTAACAAAAGGAATACCTAAGATATAGGCTTGAAGTTTGGTTAGCTGTTCTTCAGTTACAATTTTTTGATTAAGCAAAACCTGAGCCAATCTTTTTTTAAGTTTTTTGGCTTTTTCTTCAGCTTTAGCCAGTTCTTCTTTAGTCGTTAGACCAGCATCAAGAATAAAGGCTTTTAATTGTGAGTCCTCCACTCTCATATGAAAGCAATACTAGAGGTCCGACCTTATTTTGTCCGCACCTCAGTAGAGGTTCGGCAAAATAAAGTCCGACCTCGAATTAATTTAGAAGTTCTTTAATCTTTTTAGCTATTTCCTTTAACTCATAATTGGATTTAACTAAATAAGTGGTTGCTCCTATAGAAAGAGCTTTTTCCACATCAGTATCATTTTCTAAATTAGTTAGAATAATGACAGGAATGTCTTTAGTTATTTCATCTTCTTTGAGTTCTTTAAGTACTTCAAAGCCATCTTTTTTAGGCAGGATAATGTCCAAAAGAATTAAATCTGGTTTTTCCTTTTTAGCTATTTTTAGGGCCAATTCCCCATCAAGAGCATTTATCATTTGATAGCCCTCTTCTTCTAGAAATCGCCCAATAGTTTTTTGTAGTGTTGGTTCGTCTTCAACGAATAAGATTTTTTTCATAGTTTTTGTTAAATAAAGAGTATTATTCTTTATCTATTAATTAATTGGTAATTCAAACCAAAAGGTTGATCCTTTTTTTTCTTGGCTCCAAAAATCTATTTTCCCGTTTGATTCTTTGATAAATGCCTTGGCGATAAAAAGGCCGAGACCTGTGCCAATTGTTTGATATTCCATAATATTTTGACTTCGGAAGAATTTTTGAAAAATATTCTTTTGATCTTTATTTGGAATACCAACTCCTTCGTCCTGAATTTCACATCTGACAGAGTTTCCTTTTTTAGTTAATTTAATTCTAATTGTCCCACCGCCTTTAGTGTATCTAATGGCATTGTCTAATAGATTATACAGAACTAAACTAATACCTTGAGGGTCAATGATAATTACAGGGATATCTGATTTAGTCTCCAAAATTATTTTAATATTACTTGCTTTGGCTAAAGGATTGTATTCTTCTATGAGCTTTTGAATTATCTCATTTAAGAATACTTTTTGAGGTTGTAAATTTAGTTTCTTTTGTTCGATTCTAGCGACATCAAGCAGATCGTTAACCAATCGGATCATTCGTTGATTATTTTCTTTAATTTCATCCAATTTTTCTAATATTTCTTCATGAGTTAAGCTTTTAGATTTTTGGATTAATTCTAAGATCCATTTAATACTAGTTAAGGGGGTTCTTAATTGATGAGAAGCAATATTAACAAATTCTGTTTTAAGACGATTGGCTTGAGCTAGATCCTCAAATCCTTTAATGATTAAATAACCAATAATGATTAAGATAGCGGTTATTCCAATGACAATTAAAGCTACTATTTCTGGCTGGGTGTATTCAACAGCTACGAAATATGTACCTATCATAGCTAAAATAGTGATTAAACCAGATAAGGGAAATAAAAAACTAGGACATTGCCAAATACTTAAATTGTATTTTCGGCATTGTTCTATTGGATTTAGTTTTTGGCAAATTTTCTTTAAACCCATAAGTCATTTCAGTATATCATAAAAACAAATTAAGGTGAACTAATTAAAATTGACTTGTTGTTAATAACGGGGTAAGATTAGAAATATCGGAGCGTGGCCTAATGGCTAGGGCACCTCGTTTGGGACGAGGGGGTTGCAGGTTCGAGTCCTGTCGCTCCGACCAGGATTTCTATGAAATTTATTAAAGATACTAGTTGGGAAAATGTTTTTGAAGGATGGAGAGAGCGCGAAGCTAATGATCCAGGTTGGATTAATTGCGCTACTCAAATTAAGGGTTGGCCAGATTGGGAATCATGGCGCAGATTTACTGCTTCAGGGATTAAGGCTGAAAAAAGATCTTGGCAAATTTTTAAGTTTACAGATCCAATTAATGAAATTTCTGCTATGCTTGTTGGTCCTTATTCTGGTTGGCAATCGCGACTTCCAGAAAAGAATAAATTTTCTTTTGAAGATTTAATCAATATTCCAGAAAAATACGAATTTTTTAAAAAACACGATAAAGTTTTATCAATGATAAAAGATTTTCCTGCGCCAACCGAATTTATTGGGTTGATTCGTAAAGATTCAGGTAAAATTATTTGTTTAGAAGGTCATCATCGAGCAGTGGCAGTTGCTTTAGCTAAGAAACAAGATAAAAGCATTGATTTCAAAAAAGAAATATTTATTGCTCTAGCTGAATTGCCAGTAGTTGAAATTTCTATCCTTGATCAGGTTTTAAAAAGAGGCACATCAAAGAATCCTGAAAACTAAAATCGCGGGTATCGTATAGTGGCTATTACTCCAGTTTTCCAAACTGGTAACGGGAGTTCGATCCTCCCTACCCGCTCACGAAAACAAAAAGACGCCCCGCAGTACTGCGGGGCGTCTTTTTGTTTTCGTGAGCGGGTAGGGAGGATCGAACTCCCGTTACCAG
>JAHJOV010000040.1 GCA_018820085.1 Patescibacteria group bacterium | reverse complement strand
CCCCGCAGTACTGCGGGGCGTCTTTTTGTTATATTTCCAAAAGTCTATTTCTTAACAGCGTCTTTCAAGGATTTTCCAGCTTTGAATTTAGGAACAGTTGTAGCTTTAATTTTAATCTTTTCGCCAGTTCGTGGGTTAACACCCATACGAGCTGCTCTATCAGAAGTGCTGAATGTGCCAAAACCAGTAATAGTTACTTTGTCGCCCTTAGTTAGGGTACTGGTAATAGTGTCGAGCACTGCGTTAACTGCATCAGCTGCTTCTTTTTTTGAACAGCAACTCTTGGCTACTGCTTCTATTAAACCATCTTTAGATAATACTTGCATAATATTGTTATAAATTATTTGTTTAATTATATATTTCGACCTTTACCCCCTACATATTAGCTCTATTGCTTAATTCTAGCAAGTCTTTTATTAAAAATCAACAACTTGTAGTGAATTTACTGAACTACTTCTTGCAATAATTCTATTTTTTTAACTTTTTTGTCTTTTCCTGTTTCGATTAAAACAGCGTTAACTTCTACTGGTCCATCGGCCACTTCGTACTTAAACCGTTCTTGTTTAATGAATCCTTCTAAGGCAGCATTTTTGTCAGCGCCGAGGCTGGAATTAGTTGGTCCGACCATGCCAACATCAGAAATGTATGCTGTACCCTGGGGTAATATTTTAGCATCAGCTGTTGGAACGTGGGTGTGGGTGCCCAGGACGGCCGAGACTCGGCCATCTAGATGCCAACCCATACATATTTTCTCAGCTGTCGCTTCGGCGTGCCAATCAACTATGATTATATCAGCATCTTCCTCATCTTCCAAGATTTGATCAATCTTTTCAAAAGCATTGTTAGGCTCTTCTTTCATAAAGACACTGCCCATTAAGTTAATGACCAATATTTTCTTGGTCCTGACTTGTATTGTTTTGTATCCTTGACCAGCGACTCCTTCTGGAAAATTAGCTGGACGAATCAAGGGGATCTTTTTGTCTTCTAAAAGAGGAATGACATCTTTTTTGCTCCAGATGTGATCACCTGAAGTAACTAGGTCAACTCCGGCTTCAAGAATTTCTTTTAAGCTATTTTCGGTAATCCCTTTACCATGAGCTAAATTATCTCCATTAGCGATAACAAAGTCAAGTTGATATTTTTTTTGCCACTTTGGAAGTATTTTTTTAATAGCTTGACGACCTGGTCGTCCGACCACGTCGCCAAAAAATAAAATATTCATGTAATGATTCGAGGTCGGACCTCGTTTTGCCGAACCTCTGCTGAGGTGCGGACAAAATGAGGTCGGACCTATAGTCTTTCTATCTGGCGTATTCTACGGCTCGAGTTTCTCGGATAACGCTGACCTTGATTTCTCCAGGATATCTTAATTCTTGATGAATTTGATCAGCTATATCTTTAGCTAATTTGTAAGCAGCCATGTCATCTATCTTATCTGGATGAACAAAAATACGGATTTCTCTACCGGCTTGAATAGCGTAAGCTTTTTCTACTCCATTAAAAGAGTTGGCTATATTTTCTAATTCTTTAAGTCGTTTGAGATATGCTTCAAGAGTATCTTTTCTAGCTCCAGGTCTAGCTCCAGAAAGAGCGTCAGCTACTTGGACAATAATAGATTCTAATGTTTCAAAAGGGTATTCTTCATGATGAGATTGCATTGCTTCAATAACTTTATCATCAATATCAAATTTTTTAAGAATTCTTTTACCGATTTCTACGTGAGATCCTTGAATTTCATGGTCAACTGCTTTACCGATATCATGTAATAGGCCAGCTTTTTTAGCTATATCAGCATCGCCGCCTAATTCCGAAGCAATAGCTCCAGCTAAATGAGCTACTTCAACTGAGTGAAGAAGAACATTTTGGCCATAACTAGTTCTAAAACGAAGTCGACCCAATAGCTTTATTAATTGAGAATTAAGTCCAGCCACACCAACATCGTAGGTAGCTGCTTCGCCAGCTTCATTAATTTTTTCGGTAATTTCTTGATTAGCTTTTTCAACTGCTTCTTCGATTCGAGCTGGTTGAATTCGTCCATCAAGCATTAGCTTTTCTAAAGCCATTTTAGCTACTTGTCGACGGATTGGGTCAAATCCAGAAACGATAATAGCTCCAGGTGTATCGTCAACTAAAACCTCGACTCCAGTTAATTTTTCTAATGTTTTGATGTTTCGTCCTTCTTTGCCAATAATTCGGCCTTTAAGGTCATCACTAGGTAGGCTAACGGATGTTGAAGTAATTTCACTAGCATGAGAAGCAGAGTAACGCTGCATAGCTAAAGCAATAATTTTTTGAGCTTTCTTATTTAATTCTTCCTGGCCATCCTGTTCTAATCTTCGAATTCGTTCTAGTAAAACTTGTTGATGTTCTTTTTCAGCGGCGCTAAGTAATTCTTCTTTAGCTTGCTCCTGAGTTAGTTTAGCAACTTTTTCTAATTTTTTAATTTGTTCTTTTTGAAGGGCAATTAGTTCTTCTTTAATCTTTTTAACTTTTTGAACTTTAGTTTTAAAATCAGAATAGTCTTTTTCTAATTTACTGTCTTTTTGTTCTAAAACCTGCTCTTTTTTTAAGAGTCTTTCTTCCATTCTAGTTAATTGAGTCTGACGAGCTCTTTCTTGTTGCTTGATTTCCTCAAGAACTTTATTAGCTCTTTCTTTTGCTTGAATCAAGGTTTCTTTTGCTTCGTCTTTCGCTTCATTAACCAGTTTATTTAATTTTGCTTCAATAGTTCCTTTTTGCTTTCTAGCAATTGTTTGTCGAGCATAATAGCCCAAGGTTGAGCCGATTATTAAAGTTCCGACAATTGTTCCAATAAATATAATTAGATCGTTCATAAGTTGATTTCATAACAAAATCCGCTAATATTGCTAATATTGTTTGAGTGATAGAATAACTAACGAATTTATACATGATAATAATTAATAATGATTTTATTCTACCAAAGAAAAAAGGACTTGTCAATTCACTTATTATTGTGTGACCCGCAACCCGAGGTCGGACCTTCTTTTGCCGGACCTCTGCTGAGGTACGGACAAAATAATGTCCGACCTCTAAGGAACATGGCAAATATAAATGAGGTCGGACCTTCCCCAAAGGTCCGACCTCTGAGGAATAAAGAAAAAAAGACTCATAAGCGAGTCTTTTTTCAAATATTATTTTTCAGTTTTTTTCTTAACTACCTTTTTCTTAGTTGTTTTTTTCTTTGGTTTTTTTTCTTTTTTCTTAATTATTTTTTTCTTAGTGGTTTTTTCAATCTTGGATTTTTGAGCAATAATATCAATCTTCCAGTTAGTTAATTTAGCAGCTAAACGAACATTTTGTCCTTTAATACCAATAGCTAGAGAGAGTTGGTCTTCAGGCACTGTTACTTCTGCCTGATTTCTTTTTTCGTCTATCTTAACATCTATAACTTTAGCTGGCGAAAGAGAAGAACTTATAAATTCAGCTGGGTTATCAGACCATTCAACGATGTCAATTTTTTCTCCAGCTAATTCATTGATAACAGCTTGAACTCTTGTTCCCTTTTGACCGATCATAGAACCAATTGGATCAACTCTTTCCTCAGTTGAAGTAACGGCAATTTTAGAACGAGAGCCAGGTTCTCGAGCAATTGATTTAATTTCTACTGTCCCAGAGGAAATTTCTGGAACTTCTAATGAGAAGAGCTGACTAACCATTTTAGGATGGGCTCGAGAGAGATTGATAATAGAACCTCGAGAATCTTTTTGAACATTAGTGATGTAGACTCTTAGACGTTGACCAATTCTATAATGTTCTTGAGGGATTTGTTCTTCAGGAAAAAGAACACCAGTTGCTTTACCAATATCAAAGAAAACACTACTTCCTTCTACTCGTTGAACTATTCCGCTGACTATTTGTCCAATTTTTTCTTTATACTCGTCATAAATAGCTTCTCTTTCAGCTTCGCGAATTCTCTGGATGATTACTTGTTTAGCAGTTTGAGCAGCAATTCGGCTAAATTCCCTATCTATTTTTAAAAGAGATTTTATTTCATCACCTGCTTTATACTTTTTCTTTTTCCCTTTTGGCTGTTTAACTTCATCAAGTATAATATGTTTTTCTACATTGAATCTTACTTTTTTTTCAGATCCTTCTTCACCCCGCCCGGCGGGGTAAACTTCTTCTGCTTCTATTTCTTCTTTTTCATCTGTTTCTGGTTTAAGCATTGATTCATCCACTACTAATCTAACCTGATAGACCTTCATAGCCCCGGTTTCTAGATTAAACTTGATTTTAATATTCTGCCCTTTACGAGTATATTCCTTTTTATAGGCTGCAGCCAAAGCCATCTCAATAGTCTCCATGACTTTATCTTGAGAGATTCCTTTTTCTTCACAAATTTGTTCAATGGCTGAAGTAAATGATTTTGTATCCATAAATGTTTTGTTAGATAAAAAGCTCATCCGGACGGGATAAGCTTTTCTTTCATATCTGTATATTTTAAGAGTATCACAAAGCTGATTTATTTGTCAATAACCCGAGGTCGGACCTTATTTTGCTGAACCTTTACTGAAGGTTCAGACAAAATAATGTCGGACCTCTAGACATAAACGAGGTCAATAGATGAGGTCAGATTTGGTAAGGTCCGACCTCAAAAAGTAGCCCCGCAATACTGCGGGGCGTTTTTTAGGTCTGACCTTAATTCTGAAGTTGCCATATTCCGCAGAGGTCAGACCTTTGGGGAAGGTCTGACCTCATTTTTAGAGTTGCGGACAAAATAATGTCGAACCTCTAAACGGTAATTATTTATTAACTGTTTATATTCTTCAAATATTTATAGACACTTGTTGCGGCAATTGATCCCTCAGCTGCGGCTGTAACAATTTGTTTTAAGGGATTGTTAGTTATATCTCCGGCAGCAAAAATACCTGGAATATTCGTTTCTTGATTTTTATTTACCTTAACAAAACTATTTTCCATTTCAATGTTTAGTTCTCCACATAAATGAACATTAGGTATTCCACCTACATCAATAAATACTTGGTCAACATCTAATTCTTGGCCTGTGTTTAAGATTAATTTTTCTATTTTATCTTTGCCTTGGGCCTCAGTAACTTGGGCACTGTAAATAATTTCAATATTCTTTTCTTTTTGTGCTTTTTTAACTAAAGCTGGAGATCCTCGAAACTCATCTCGGCGATGAATTAAATAAACTCTTTTGGCTTGGTCGGCTAATTTTAAGGCATTAGTCAAGGCGCTATCTCCTCCACCTACGACAGCTAATGTTTTATTTTTGAATTGACTAGTATTAGCGGAGGTACAATAAGAGATTCCTTTATTTAAAAATACTTCTTCATTTTTAAAATTAAGTTTTCTAATTTTCATACCCATACCTAGAATCAGAGATTGCCCTTGATACTCCTCTTTATTAGTGGTTACCTTAAATCCATTTTCATCTTTGGATATTTTTTCTACTTGCTCTTCTTTAGTTTCCACATTAAGGTGTTTTTGAAATTCTTTAGCTAAGTCAGGTCCGGAAATAGATTTAAAGCCAGGGTAATTGTCTACCAGGTGAGCTTCATTAGTTGTTCCGCCAAGAATTTGGCCAATGATTAAAAATTTGATTCCATAGCGTTGGGTATAAATTCCGGCTGTTTGACCAGCTGGCCCAGCGCCAATGATGATTAATTGATACATTTTTTAATGCTTTGAGATATTCTTTTAACTATTTGTTTATCAAAAACACTAGGGATAATTTTATCAGGAGTTGGATTTTTAACTATTGAAGCCAGTGTTTTAGCTGCTTCTAATTTCATTTTAAGAGTTACTTTTTTAGCTCGGTTGTCTAAAAGTCCTCGAAAGATTCCTGGGAAAGCTAAGACATTATTAATCTGATTAGGAAAGTCGCTTCGGCCAGTAGCTATGATCATTGCTCCAGCTTTTTTGGCTTGATTCGGCATAATCTCTGGGACTGGGTTAGCCATGGCAAAAACGATACTTTTTGGAGCCATTATTTTTACCCATTCTGATTTAAGAACATTAGCTACTGAAATGCCAATAAAAACATCAGATCCTTTAATGACGTGTTCAATTTTTCCATTTTCTTTTTTAAGGTTAGTCACTTTGGCAATTTCTTTTTTAGCTGAGTTTAATTTTTCTCTTCCTGGATAAATAGTTCCAGTGCTGTCAATCAGAATGATATTTTTTACCCCGTAAGCCAAGAGTAGTTTGGCAACGGCAATACCAGCTGCCCCAGCTCCGTTAATAATTATCTTTATTTTATTAATTTTCTTATTTACAATTTTTAAGGAATTAATTAAAGCTGCTAAAGTAACGATAGCGGTGCCATGTTGATCATCGTGAAAAACAGGAATATCTAATTCTTTTTCTAGTTTTTCTTCAACCTCAAAACAATCAGGAGCTTTAATATCTTCTAAGTTAATTCCGCCAAAACCCGGAGCAATTAATTTAACGGCCTTGATAATTTCTTTAGGGTTTTGAGTGTCTAAGCAAATAGGGTAGGCATCGATATTAGCAAATTTTTTAAAAAGCACACATTTACCTTCCATGACTGGCAAGGCCGCTTGAGCGCCGATATTGCCTAATCCTAAAACAGCGCTACCATTAGTGACAACAGCAACGCTATTTCCTTTGATCGTGTATTTGTACGCTTCAGCTGGATTTTTGGCTATTTCACGACAAGGTTCAGCTACACCCGGTGTATAGGCAACGCTTAAGTCAGTTTTATTATTAAGTGGTAGTTTAGATTTAATTTCTAATTT
>JAHJOV010000039.1 GCA_018820085.1 Patescibacteria group bacterium | reverse complement strand
GATAGATAAACCTATTTGAAATAATAAGTCCGCTATTTTGTAATCCCCTCTAGATACTTTTGCGATTGGAATTTTAGTTGGTTTGTCTTTTTTTTTAAAAATCTTTTCAAATTCTTTTTCTGCTTCTTCTGCTTCTTTTTTGCTATAAAATATTTCTATAATTGCTTTAGCTAATTTGGCCTTATCGTCTCTTGGATTATCTATTTTTTTAACATCTAAATCAGTTAATAATTCAAATCCCGGAATAATCAATTCATCAGACCATGCCATAATCTGACCAAACATTTGATTTGGTTTTTCATCTAAGTTAACAATATTTCCTTCGGTTTTACCCATTTTAACACCAGAAGAATCAACTAAAAGTTTAGTCGTTAAAACAAATTTTTCTTTATTCTTAACAGCTTTCATTAAATCACGACCAGCTAACATGTTAAAGGTTTGATCATTGCCACCGACTTCTAAATCAACTTCCATAGCTACACTGTCATAAGCCTGAGTTAATGGATAAAGAAATTCATGAAGGTAAATTGGCTTATCATCTTTAATTCTTTGTTGAAACATATCTCGCTGAATCATTTGCTGAACTGTAAAATTGGAAGCTAATTCAATTAATTCAATAAAGGTTAATTTATCGTTCCATTCACTATTATAGAGTACTTTAGCTGGATTTTCTCCTTCAAAACTTATTATCTTTCCTGCTTGCTCTTTATAGCTTTTCATATTCTCTGAAACTTCTTCTCTGGTTAATTTTTTTCTAGTAGCAGTTTTGTCGGTTGGATCACCGATCATAGTCGTAAAGTCACCAAGTAAAAATATAATTTCGTGACCAAGATTTTGAAATTGTTTTAATTTTTTTAGAGTAATAGCGTGGCCAATATGAAGAGTTGGAGCTGTAGCATCATAACCGCAATAAAGCTTGATTTTTTTACCAGATTTCAAAACTTCTTCCAAAGCCTCTTTATTGGGATAAATATTCTCTACGCCCCGAGTTAAAACTTCTTCAATTTTATTTTCCTGAATCATATAAATAATATATCACCCTTGATAAAAATAAGCAATTCTGTCAAAATGAATAATATGTTAATAAAGAGGGGAAAAATATTAAAGACAATAATTAAATTTGTTGTTTTTTGTTTGATCATCGGCTTCTTATTGGGAGTCGGTCTTTTAGCTTACTTTGCCAAAGATCTACCCGACCCAACTAAAATAGATGAACGCCAAGTTATAGAATCAACCAAAATCTACGATCGAACTGGTCAGATTATTCTTTATGATATTCACGGCGAAGAAAAAAGAACAATTATCCCTTTTGAAGAAATGACTCAATTTGTTAAAGACGCTACCGTTGTTGCTGAAGACGATAATTTCTATCATCATCTTGGTATGGATTGGCGTGGAATCATTAGAGCCCTGATAGCTAACTTTAGAGGTAAAAAAATATCTCAAGGAGCTTCAACTATTACTCAACAATATATTAAAAATGCTTATCTAGGTGGACCCCAATCAGAACGAACCTACACCCGAAAAATTAAAGAAGCAATTTTAGCCTTAATTATGGAAAGAAAATACTCTAAAGATGAAATTCTTGGTTTTTATCTTAATCAAATTCCCTACGGCTCTAGCGCCTATGGGATTGAAGCAGCGGCTCAAACATTTTTTAACAAATCAGCTAAGGATTTAACTCTGGGCCAAGCAACTCTTTTAGCATCCCTTCCTAATGCTCCAAGTTATTATTCCCCCTCAGGCTCTCATCCTGAAGAACTTAAAAGCCGACAAGAATATATTCTAGACCGAATGGTTAAGTTTGGCTATATTGCTGAAGAACAAGCCCAAGAAGCTAAACAAGAGAAATTAGAATATTCTTCTCTAGGAGATCTTAAAGCTCAACATTTTGTTACTATGGTCCAAGAATATTTGGAAGAAAAATACGGTCGCAAATATACTGACATTAATATGGCTGGACTTAAGGTTCAAACCACTCTTGATTGGGATTTGCAACAATTAGCTCAAGAAGTAATTACTGAAGGAGTAGAGAAAAATGAGAGCACCTACCGAGCAACTAACGCCGCTTTGGTTTCAATAGATCCTAAAACAGGCCAAGTCCTCGCCTTGGTTGGTTCTAAAAATTACAGCGAAGATCAATTTAATGTAGCCACCAGCCCTAATCGACAACCTGGATCTTCCTTTAAACCCTTTGCTTACGCTATGGCTTTTAAAAATGGATATAGCCCCGAAACTATGCTTTTTGATTTAGAAACTAGTTTTGGCGAATTTGGCCCAGTAGGTGAAGAAAAAGAATACAAGCCTAATAACTATGATTTAAAATTCAGAGGTCCTATTAGTATGAGAAATTCTTTAGCTCAATCAATCAACTTACCTTCAGTCAAAACCCTGTACCTAGCTGGCGTTCGCGAAACAATTAATCTTGCTCAAGATATGGGCATCACCACCTTAAAAGATCGTAGTCGCTATAGTCTGTCTTTGGTTTTGGGTGGTGGCGAGGTTAAACTAATTGATGAAACAGCTGCCTATGGAGTTTTTGCTACCGAAGGAATTAAGCATCCAGTTAATATGATTATTAAAATAGAGGATGCTCGAGGAAATATTTTAGAAGAATATCAAGATAAAACTGTTCGCGTCTTAGATGAACAAGTTGCTCGTCAAATTAATGATATTCTTTCTGATGAACAAGCCCGTTTACCTATGTTTGGATCTCACTCACAACTCTATCTAGCTGGTCGTCCAGCCGCCGTCAAAACAGGAACAACCCAAGATTATTCTGATGGCTGGACAGTTGGTTATACTCCAAGTTTAGTAACAGGTGTTTGGGCTGGTAATAATGAATTTACTGAAAAAATGAAACAAGGCGCGGCTGGACTTTATGTTGCTGCGCCTATTTGGAATAAATTTATGACTGAGGCCTATAAAATTAAAATAGAAAATACTGATAATATTATTGATGATACGGATAATAAAATAGAGAATCAGTTTTTTCTTTCTACAAAAGCAGAAGGATTCACTCCACCAAAACCAACAGCCAGCAGCACTATTCCTATGGTTAATGGTCAATTAGCTTATGAAAATAAAATTGGTATTGATAAAATATCAGGCAAACGAGCTACTGACTTAACCCCACCTGATTTAATTGAAGAAAGAATATATCAAGAAATTCATTCTATTCTCTATTATATTGACCAAGATGATCCTCAGTTTGAAAATTGGGAAACAGCTGTTCAAAAATGGGCTGGAAAACAATCTTCTCCTCCTCAAGAATATGATGATATTCATACTAAAGAAAACCAACCAAATATAGAAATAACTTCGCCAAGTAATAATAGCTCTATTATTGAATCTACCTTAACTATTCAGGCTCAAGCTAGCGCTAATTTAGGTATTAAACAAGTTGATTTCTTTTTTAATGACCAATTAATTGGCACTGATAAAACTCAACCATATTCGGTTACTTTTAATCTTTCGACTTATCTTTTATCCCAGACTAATCAAACCATCAAAGTCCGAGCCTACGATATTGTCCTCAACCGCCAAGAAGATCAGATAACAATTAAGAGTAATTATTAAACTACACCTTAATTGGCATGACGACATAGGTGTAGGAAGTGTCGCCGACTGGGCGAACGACCACTGGTTTACTACCATCATTGAGACCAAGAATTACTTTATCGCTAAAAATATTATTAAGTCCGTCTAAAAAATATTTATGATTAAAGATTATATCTACATCATCCCCTTCAACCTTAACCTCTAATACTGATTTATTTTCACCAATATCTACATTCTTAGATAAAATTTCTAAAGATGATTTTTTTGATTTAATAGAGACTTTAATGTCATTTATTTTACCACTAAATAAACTAGCAATCTTAATATTATTAATTAATTCTGATCGATTAACTATTACTTGGGTTTGAAAATTACTTGGAATAATCTGTTGATAATCTGGATATTGACCTTCAATAAGCCTTGAAATAACTTGAGTAGAACCTAAATCAAATAAAACTTGATTACCAGATAAAACAATATTTACCTCAGTTTCTTCTTCGCCTAAAATTCTATTTATTTCTTGGACTGTTCTTTGAGGAATAATAATTGAACAGTCTTTAAAATCATTAGAATTATCACTAATATCAATATTTTTTTCAGCCAAACGAAAACTATCAGTAGCAGCTAATTTAATTAAACTTTTATCAAATTTCATATAAACACCAGAAATTTCTGGACGCGATTCTGAAAGTGAAGCCATATCTACTACTTGAGAAAAACCACCTTTCAAAAGACTACCTTTTATTTTTATAAGAGATTTATTATTAATTTTAGGAATAATTGGAAAATCATCAGCTGGTAATCCTTTAAGAGTTGCTTTAAATTTCTTACATTTTATTTCTAATTGTTTATCATTTGCTTTTAATTCTACTTTTTCATTTGGAAGGTTATTAATAAAATCAGCTAAAAGTCGTGCTGGAATAGTAATACCACCTTTATTTTGAACTTTACCAACAACCCAAGAATTAATCCCTATTTCTAAATTAGTTGAAGAGATTTTTAATTTATTATTTTCAATTAATAAAAGAAGATTGTTTAAAATAGGTAAAGTTAAATTACGTCCGATGATTTTTTCAGTAATATTTAAAGCTTGTTTTAAATTTTCTTGAAGACAAATAATATTCAT
>JAHJOV010000038.1 GCA_018820085.1 Patescibacteria group bacterium | reverse complement strand
AATTTAAATATTTTTATTCATCTAAATTTACACTATTTTTCATTACCCTCACTACAACCCCATTAATAAAATACTCATCTTTTTCATCTTCATGGATAAATATTGGAGAAATATCTTCTGTAGATTCTGAAACTAGCTCGATCTGCTCATCTCTTTTAAAATATCTTTTGAGATTAGCTGCTCCTTCGATTACAGATAAAACATATTCACCTGGATTAGGACTTTTTTGTTCGCTATCGACGATAACATAATCACCATCTGAGATTGGACCACCGGGAACGCTAAGAGCTTGGTTTAAAGAATTACCGACAGCCCTAACTACAAAAAGCCCATCTGGATTTTTGCGGTTTAATAACATAGAAGAAATTTTCAAATATCCCATAATATCTTCCTCCGCGAATACTTCCGCCTGACCACAATTAGCAAGTCCTAATATTGGCAGATTAAAAAGTTTACCCCCACGTTTTCCTTTATTAAGATTAATAAATTTTTTAGCTTTCGCCTTACCCTTAAGAAGACCAAGTTTATCAAGTTTAGCTAAATGATGCTTTATGGTTTGCGGATGTTCTGGTTTAGATTCATTGATAAGACGACCTAACTGTCGAAGACCCATTTTCCTTATGTCCGCCTTTTGAGAGATTTTAAGAAGCTGTATATCGATAGATTGTAATTTCATAATTTTTAAACTTAATTAAAGTTATTTATTTTTTCCTTATCTTAATCTTATTCTTTAAAAGAATAGTTGTCAATAGCACTTGTCAACATTGTAAAACTTGACACTTAATAGTTTTGCTGATAAGTTATTAGATATTACAAAAGGAAAACGGGGCCAACTCCGAAGGTCGATCCCCGTCTGAAAATATGTTAGGTCGAATCCTAAACATATTAAACTCTACTAACAACTAGGATATCATATTTCAGTTTTTTTTAAAAGAATTAACGAAAGAGAAATACCATGAACAGATATTATGTGAACAAGAATGCACAAGCAAATGGAGATCACGAGGTCCATGAATCTGGGTGTCGATATATGCCTGACCCAGAAAATAGACAATACCTTGGAGAATTTGCGACATGTTATAATGCAGTTAGCAAAGCAAAAGAGTATTATCCACAATCAAATGGATGCTACTGGTGCTCTATTGCGTGTCACACGCAATAATCTAACCTCAGAATTAAGGTCGAACCTGAAAAGCGCCCGCAATACTGCGAGTACAACGAGGTCGGACCTTGTTTTGCCGGACCTCTGCTGAGGTACGGACAAAACGAGGTCGGACCTCTAGGATTTTTTAGGTCGGGCCTCTGGGATATCGTTGACCGAAGAGGGGAAATGCGATAAAATAAAGATTATGACACTAATTGACCCTACAAGCAAACAGCTTCAGGATACTTTATCTGAACTAAAACACAAAGAGGAAGAAGACCAGGCCAAAGAACTGGCTGAAAAACTTGAATTGCCATATATTAACCTAGTCATCGCGCCGATCAGTCCTAATGATCTACTTATCCTAGATAAAGAAAAAGCCCAAAAAGGAAATCTTTTAGTTATGAAAAAAGTAGGTAAAATACTTCACTTGGCTGTTAAAGATCCTAATAATCCTCAAACTCAAGAAGTTATTAAAGAATTTCAAGAACAGGGATTTGAATGTAAATTTTTTATCGTTTCTTCAACTAGTCTTGAGAATGGTTGGGCTAAATATAAATTAGCTTTAACGCCCCAAAAGGATGCTCCTATTTGGGGTGTTTTTGATATTAAAAAAGAAGATTCAGATAAGATTAAAGATTCTTTAAAAACTGTTCAAGATATTCAAAAAGAAATTAAAAACCTTTCAACTAGTCAACTTTTATCCCTTATTTTAATTGGTTCAATTAAAATGGAAGCTTCTGATGTTCATTTAGAACCAGAAAAGGACAAAATCCGAATCCGTTATCGAATTGATGGGCTCCTTCAAGATATCGCTGAATTCCCTGTTAAAGAATATCACTTCTTAGTTTCTAGGATTAAAACCCTATCTGATATGATTATTAATATTACCGATATTAGTCAGGATGGACGATTTACAGCTAAATTTAATGGCAAAACTGTAGATTTAAGGGTTTCCGTCTTACCAAGTAATTATGGAGAAAGTATAGTTATGCGTCTTTTGAGCATATCCACGATTAAATTAAATCTTGATGAATTAGGTATTAGACCAGAACTATTTGAAACCATTAAGAGTCAAATTAATAGACCTAATGGCATGATTTTAGTTACTGGACCAACTGGTTCAGGAAAGACAACAACCCTTTATTCTTGTATTAACTATATCAACAAACCAGGGAATAAGATTATAACTGTTGAAGATCCTGTTGAATATCGCTTAAAAGGAATTACTCAAACACCGATTAGTCATCGCAAAGGACAAACTTTTGCTAAATCCTTAAAATCCATTGTTCGTCAGGATCCAGATGTTTTAATGCTAGGTGAAATCAGAGATCAAGAAAGCGCTGAAATCGCTATTGAATTTGCTTTGACTGGTCATATTGTTTTTTCCACGATTCATACCAATGAAGCAGCTGGAGCAATTCCCCGACTTTTTGGTATGAAGATTAGCCCTGATTCTTTGGCCTCATCTCTTAATCTAATTATAGCTCAAAGATTAGTCAGAAAACTTTGCCCTGATTGTAAAGAAAAATATAAGGCCTCTCCAGAAATAGTTGAAGCTATGAAAAAAATTCTATCTTCAATTTCTCGTAAATCAGGACTTAAAATTCCAGAAAAAATCCCTCAGCTTTACAAAGCTAAAGGATGCGAGAAATGCCATGGTCTTGGATATAAAGGCCGACTTGGTGTTTTTGAACTCTTAACTGTCGATGACGAAATTAAAAAAATAATTTTAACTAAAATAGCTTCTTTTGAAATCCAAGATAAAGCTCAAAAACAAGGAATGATTACTTTAATCCAAGATGCCGTCCTTAGAGTGATAGAAGGAATAACTAGTTTAGACGAAGTAGAAAGAATAGTCGGTTCAATTAAATTAGCTGAAAAATAAAAACCTCCATTAATCTGTAGGCAACGACTCTCTGCCTGAGAACAGAGAGAAAGAGCTTTCCGAGGAATATTTCAGTCGGAACCAAAATATCCAATAACTAAGAGAAACTCCCAATGGATCCTATTTAAAAAATTGGCTCCTTGCTACCTACAGACTAATAGAGATTTTAAACAAACAAAAATGAGGATGTAATATCCCTCATTTGATAACATTTAAATCATAACAAATTAAACCAGATATGTCAAGACAAATAACAGAATCTAAACAATTAAATGAAGATCGTTACTTAGATTCAACCCTTAGACCTTATTCCTTTGATGAATATATAGGCCAGGATAAAATCAAAGATAATCTTAGAATTTTAATTGAAGCGG
Organism: Patescibacteria group bacterium; assembly: GCA_018820085.1. Classification (GTDB taxonomy): domain Bacteria; phylum Patescibacteriota; class Minisyncoccia; order Portnoybacterales; family UBA2143; genus JAHJOV01. The sequence continues at coordinate 1,523 of JAHJOV010000038.1, read as the reverse complement.
CTAATAAAAGAAAAGAAGCTATTGATCATATCCTTCTTTCGGGTAGTTCTGGATTGGGTAAAACTACTTTAGCCCATATTATCGCTAAAGAAATGAATAGTAATATCAAAATTACTTCTGGACCAGCTATTGAAAAAATTGGCGATCTAGCTTCTATCCTAACTAATCTCCAACCAGGCGATATTCTTTTTATTGATGAGATTCATCGATTAAATAAGACAATTGAAGAAACTCTTTATCCAGCTATGGAAGATTTTGTTTTAGATATTATCATTGGCAAGGGCCCTTCAGCACGAACTCTTCAGCTAGAACTACCCCGTTTTACTATGATTGGGGCAACAACTCGAACTGGATTAATTTCTTCTCCTTTAAGAAGTCGTTTTGGCGCTACTTATCGCTTAGATTTTTACCAACAACCAGATATTGAAAAAATTATTGACCGTTCAGCTAAAATATTAAAGGTTAGCATTGATAATCCTGAAGCCTTAAGAATTATTGCTCAGTCAGCCCGTCAAACTCCACGAGTGGCTAATCGCCTCCTTAAAAGAGTTAGAGACTATAGTCAAGTTAGAGGTGACGGTATTATTAATCAAAAAACTTCACAAGAAGCTCTTAAAATGTTGGAAATAGATCAATATGGATTAGAATCAGCTGACCGCCGACTCTTAGAGATAATTATCACTAAATTCAATGGTGGACCAATTGGCCTTCATGCTTTAGCAGCCTCTTGTCAGGAAGAAACAGAAACTATTGCCGATGTCCATGAACCCTATCTTCTTCAACTTGGTTTTCTTGATCGAACTCCCCGTGGAAGAATTGCCACTAAATTAGCTTACAACCATTTAGGATTGAATTATCCAGAGGACAATTTAAATAAACTATTATAAAAATCTTATCAGAAGAAGCCACAACTACCCAAACAGAGAATAGCTACTGATAAATTCGATGGGTGCCAACTGAATAAAGATAAATTGTATCTTTATCTGCAAATTCAAAAATAATCCGATATTTATAATCAATCGAAAAAGACCAAAAACCTTTGAGCTTTCCTGAAAGCTTGTGAGTTTTAAGTTTTTTATCAAAGGGGTTCTTAAGAAAAATTTTCTCGTTCTCCTCAATTAAATTCTTGATCTTATTTGGTAATTTTTTATAATCCCGTGCGAATTTAGGAGAATATTTAATTTTCATCTATCTTAAATCCTTAAAAGAACGTAGAACTTTCCCTTTACCAGCTCTAAATTCTCGCTCACTTTCTTTTAATTCAGCTAAAAGTATATCTTCCTCATACTCACGCAAAAGAGCGCGAAAAAATTCACTGACGCTGACATATTTATTCTTTTTTACCTCCCGCTTAATCATTTTAACTGTTTCAGCAGGAAGAGAGAGATTAACAATACTACGCATAAATTTATTATTATTAGTTAATTAATTGTTGCTTGACCACACAACAATTTGTAATAAGTTGTATTACAAGCTTAACAAAACCAAATTAGGCTGTCAAGCCCTGTTAATAGGATTATTTT
>JAHJOV010000037.1 GCA_018820085.1 Patescibacteria group bacterium | reverse complement strand
TTTCCTCCATATCTAATATCATTAAAGTTTTCTATTTTAATACTTTTATCATTAATTGTTTCTATTACAAAATAATTATAATTATTATACGGTTCTTTTATGATGTCTTTTTTTAATCCTATGTGTTTTAACTCTTTTTCTCCCAAAACTTCAAAAAGGCTAATAAAGTTGTGTCCAATTTTAATTAATTCCTGGTCTAATTCTAGTTTGTTTGACGCATGAGATAATGCTATCACTCTAGATTTTAATATGATCTCAAACCCAAAAGACATTAATATGTAACTTGATCTTAACCATGGCTCATCAACACTGTCAGGATCTAAATGATCTTCCACAAATTTAATAGCTTGTCTCCCTCTTTCTAGATAGGATTCTTTTTGTATTTTTTTTAAAATATCTATTTTCATTATCGTCTAGAATAATGTTTATGGATAGCCTCCGATAAAAAATTGTTGTGGCGGAGAGGGTGGGATTCGAACCCACGGTACATTGCTGTACAGCGGTTTTCAAGACCGCCCGATTAAGCCGCTTTCGTACCTCTCCAGAAATTGTTGTTGGCGGAAGAGGCGGGATTCGAACCCGCAAGCCCATAAAGGGCGACACCTTAGCAGGGTGTTGGAATACCATTATCCGACTCTTCCATATCTATAATTTACCACTTAATTTGCTAAGAGGTCAACCTCGGGCCACGACTAATTTCCAGATTTGTTTGGTTTGGAGAGGTTGTAAAGCTTGAACAGCTTGTTTCAATGTTGCTCCAGTTGTTGAAATATCATCAACGAGAATAATAGTTTTGTTTGATAACCCGAGGTCGGGTCTGTAGAAGGAGAATCTGCTAATTAGAGGTCGGACCTTCTTTTGCCGAACCTCTGCTGAGGTGCGGACAAAATAATGTCCGACCTCTTGAACTTTTTCAGGTAGAGTAAAAGCTTTATTTATATTTTCCTTTCTTTGTTTGGTGTTTCGTATTCTTGCTTGAGGCAAAGTATCTTTAGTTCTGATTAAAATATTATTGGCGACGGGGATATTTAATTGTTGTCCAATTTCATTAGCTAGTAATTCTGATTGGTTGAATCCGCGCCATCGGAGTCGTTTTTTGTGGAGGGGGATTGGGATGAGGACGAGATCGCTAACTCGAGGTCGGACCTCTAAGCTTTCTGGTCGGACCTCTAAACTTTCAATTTCACTCTTTAATTTCTTGATCATTAAAAGAGATAGTGGCTTGGCCAAATCTTTGATAAAGTCATATTTATATCTATGAATTATATTTTTGATTAATGGATTCTTATAATAACTGGCGATTAAAAGATTGTTCCGTGGTTTTTCAATATTAAGAGGTATTTTTTTAAAACAAGATAAGCAAACAAAATTACCTTCTTGACCACAACCAAGGCAGTGAATAGGAAAAATTATATCTAAAATAGTTTTCCACATGTAATAATTTCTTTGTTCTTTTATTTATGTTATACTTTCTATATTGGTTAATCAACAGATTAAATTAATGTTTTTATTCAAAAAAAAGTTAAAGAAATGTTTAGGCATTGATATCAGCGCCTCATCAGTCAAGATAATTGAATTAGAAAAAGAGGATGGTAGACATAAATTGACTAATTACGCAATTTTTTCATTAAAGAAATATTTTGAAAACAAAGGACAAGAATTTGACAAAGAATATCTGAATATTCCCAACGAAGAGATGGGTAGGATAATCAAAGAGACGATTAAAGAGGCTAAAATTGAATCTCGAGATGTTTATCTTTCAATTCCAGTTTATTCTAGTTTTTATACTTTAATTAATTTTTCTAATCTGAGTGAAAAAGAAATCGAAACAGCTATTCCTTTTGAGGCAAGAAAATATGTGCCCGTTCCTATTTCTGAAGTAGTTTTAGATTGGAGTATCGTTAGTCTGCCTAACAATCCAAAATCTCAACAAGCTTTACTAATCGCCGTTCCCAAAAAAATTATTAATGATTATAATGAAATAGTTCGTTTAGCTGGTTTAACCCTAAGAGGGATAGAAGGGGAAACTTTTAGTTTAACCCGTGCTTTGATCGGTAACGATAAAAGTGTTATTATTCTAATAGATAATGGAGCCCGTTCTATTAATATCAGCATTATTGATGATGGATATATTCGAGTGACTCATAATTTAGAGATGGGTGGTCGAAAGATAACACAAGCTATTGTTCAACAAATGGGTTTTGATTCAGAAAAAGCAGAGCATTTAAAAAGAAAGCTTTCAGATAATGATTTTACTGATCATGTTAGTACTCAGTTAAAAGGAATTGTTCAATCTTCTTTGGGAGTAATTATTATTGAGATTAAAAAGATTATTGATTCTTATCAGAGTAAATATAATAGAAAGATTGAAAAATGTATTTTAGTTGGTAGCGGTACTCACCTTTTCGATTTTGTTGATAGTTTAATTAATAAGTTGTCTTTAGATGCAGTTATGGGTGATCCTTTTGCTCGAATAGTTTCTCCGAGTATACTTAAACCGGTTTTGAAGGATTTAGGACCTCCTTTGGCTGTAGCTATAGGCTTAGCTATGAGGGACGAATAATTATGGATATTAAGTTAATGCCAGAAAAATATAAGGAGAAGGGCATTAGTGGTGATTCGAAAGGATTGCCCAAGGTTGGCCTGTCTAAAATCTTTAGTCATTTAGATCTTAAGGGTAATTTTTTGTTTACTTTGTCAATTATTTTGTTGATTGTAATTATTCTGACTTGCTTTGGTTTATGGGGTTATAAAATTAATTTAAATAAAGAAATAGGTAATTTGGCTCAGAAATTGGAGGAATTAGAAAGTCAAAGGAATCCAGAGTTAGAAACTAATTTTACAGAGCTAAAAGAAAAAGTTGAATCGTTTAAGAGTATTTTAGCTAAGCGAGTTTATTTTTTAAATACTTTAAAGATGCTCGAAGAGTTGACTTTAACTCAAGTTCATTATGTTGATTTTGGAGCTGATTTAAAAGAGGTGACTATTAGTTTGGGAATTCAAGCGATTAGTTACAACATCTTAGCTAAACAAATAGCTGTTTTTGAAGATGATCCACGAATAAAAGAAGTTGATTTTTCAAAAGTTGGCTTAGAAAAGAGTGGCTGGGTTAGTTCTGAGTTAGATATTAAACTTAATCCTAGTTTTTTGTATTCGAATTAAATTATGAATAAAAGAACTGTTATTATTCTTGTTAATATAGTCCTGATAGTTGTTTTGGCATTTATTTTTATTAAACCTTCTTGGGATTCAATCAAGAGTTTAAAAATAAAGATTGCTGAACAAAAACAAGAAGTTTTTAATATAGAGAATCTTTTAGTTAAGGTTCAAGAATTAGAACAAAAATATCAGGAGGTAGGAAAAGATGTAGAAAAACTTTCTTTAGCTTTGCCTAAAGAGAGAGATTTGCCTTATCTAATAACTCAGTTTGAATCTTTAACTTCAAATAACGGATTATTATTGGAATCAATAGAGTTTAATGATCCTAGCAAAACAACCACTAAAAGGGGAGAAAAAATAGATGAAGATTTAGTGGGATTGACCGCATTATTTCCTTATTTATCTTTTGATATAGAATTGAACGGTTCTTACGAGGGATTAAGGGGATATTTAGAATCTTTAGAAGATAATGTTCGTTCAATGGATGTTGTTAGTATTGATTTTAGTAGCGAGCAACAAGGAGAATCAACAGAATCTAATTTAGGTATTTTTAAGTTTAATTTAAAATTAGTTGTCTATTATGAATCTTAAATCTCTTTTTTCTAGAAAATCATCATCTGCTTTTTCTGGAGATAAAAAACAACAAGTTTTAATAAGTGTTTTTGTGATCGTTGTCGTAATCACATTGATTTTTTTATACTATAATTTCTGGCGTTCTCCATCTTTGGATCCATCTGTTTTATTACCTGGGGCTGATCAAAATGTCCGTTTGGAAAAAGTGATTGAAAAGGTTAATTTTGATGTTGAGTTTTTAAAGACGACTCATTTTCAAGATTTAAAACTTTATGGAGAATGGCCCTTAGAGATACCGGATAAAGGCCGGCCTAATCCATTCTTATATGGTAATTGATAAAAAGGATAATTTAGAAAATAAAAAACAGGAAATAGTTATTCAAGAAAAAGAAGAAGCTAAAAAGAAAGCCCAGTTATTGAAAATTCCCTTTATAGATTTAATTGGTAAGGATATTCCAGCTGAAGTTTTGAAAGAAATTCCTGAGGAAGCAGCAGCTTTTTACGGATTTGTTCCAATAATTAGAAAAGGCAATGTTCTTGAAGTGGGTATGGTTGACCCAGAGAATCTTAAGGCTAAGGAGGCCTTAAGATTTATTACTCGCCGAAATGGTTTAGAAACAAAGTTATTCGTTATTTCATCAGTTGATTTTGGAAATATCTTAAAGCAGTATCAAAGCTTGCGAACTGAGGTCAATAGAGCTCTTAAAGAGTTGGAAGAAGAAATAGCGTCTGAAGGTGAAATTAAAACACTCAAAGGTAAGCCAAAAGAGTTAGCTGATAAAATTGTTGCTGAAGCGCCGATAACTAAAATAGTGGCTGTTATTTTAAGACATGCTACCGAAGGTAATGCTTCAGATATTCATATTGAAGCGACTGAAAAAAATGTTAAAGTTCGTTTTAGGGTTGATGGAATTCTTTATACGAGTATTCTTTTACCAAAAGAAACTCATTCGGCAATTGTTTCGCGAATTAAAATACTTTCTGATTTAAAAATTGATGAAACGAGAGTACCTCAGGATGGTCGGTTTCATACTATTGTCGGAGGTAAAAAAATAGACTTTCGAATTTCTACCTTACCAACAGTTTCAGGAGAAAAAGTTGTTTTAAGAGTTTTAGATCCATCAGCTGGTCTAAGTGATTTTACTACTTTAGGGATAGGAAAATATAATTTAGAGATTTTAAAGAGAGAAATCAAACAACCCTTTGGTATGATTTTGATAACTGGTCCGACTGGTTCTGGTAAATCAACTACTCTTTACGCCATTCTTCGTAGTTTGAATCAAGGAGAGGTTAATATCGTTAGCTTAGAAGATCCAGTTGAATATTTTGTTGAAGGAGTTAATCAATCACAGATTAGACCAGAGATCAAATATACTTTTGCTTCAGGTTTGCGTCATATCTTAAGACAGGATCCAGATATTATTATGGTTGGTGAAATTAGAGATGAAGAAACAGCGCAATTAGCTATTCATGCTGCTTTAACTGGTCATATTCTTCTTTCTACTTTACATACTAATGATGCTATAGGTGTAATTCCTCGTTTGATTGATATGAAGATTGGTTCGTTCCTATTACCTTCTTCGTTGAATTTAATGATTGCTCAGCGTTTAGTCAGACGACTTTGTGAAAAATGTAAGAAAGAGGTGCCTGCCTCAACTGAAGTAATTGAAATGATTGAACAAGAATTAATTAATTTAAATCCTATCCATAAAGATTCTTTTTCTTGGAATAAGCCGTTCAAGATCTATAGACCAGTTGGTTGTAAATTTTGTGGGAATAAGGGTACTAAAGGTCGAGTTGCTCTTTATGAAATGTTACAAATGACTTCTCAATTAGAGGAAATTATTGCTAAAATTGCTAAAGGAGAGGGCGAGACGCAAATTAAAGAGGAAGCGAAGAGACAGGGTATGATTACAATGAAGCAAGATGGGATTTCTAAAGCTTTAGAAGGTGTTGTTGCTTTTGAAGAAATGTTAAGGGTAATTGAGGAGTAAGATATATAAATGATTAGAAACAAGGGTTTCACTTTAATTGAATTATTAGTTGTTATAGCCGTTATTGGGTTATTGGCATCAATTGTTTTATTTAGTCTTGAAACAATCAGGGCTAAAGGTCGTGATGCTCGTCGAGTAACAGATATGAAGGCTATTTACGAGGCATTATCTTATTACTATAACGAGAATTATCTTTATCCTGATTCGGGAGAAATAGTTGTTGAGATCAATGGAACTATTGATGCTATGTCAGTTGGTCTGCTTGAATCTGAGGCGATACAGGCCGTTCCACTTGATCCTTTGAACTTACTTAGAGATGGTGTGACATATAAGTACTATTATCAATCTCTTGATAGTCGAAGAGATTATGAATTAACTTACTATTTAGAGACAAATTCAATTCAAGGTAGATCGCAAGGAATTAATACGCTTAACCCATAGGGTTAATCTATAAAATTATGAAAAAAATATTAATTATTGAAGATGATCCTTTTCTTAGTGAAATGTATTCAGCTAAGTTTGTTGAAAGTGGCTTTGAAACAGAATTGGCTATTGATGGTAAATCAGGTTTGGCTAAGATTAAAAGTATTCGGCCTGATTTAATTCTTTTGGATATTGTTTTACCTAAGATGGATGGTTTTGAAGTATTGAAAAAAATCAAAGAAGACGAATCTATAAAAGAGATTCCTGTTGTTCTTTTAACTAATTTGGGCCAGAAAAATGAAGTAGAAAAAGGTCTTTCTTTAGGAGCTGATGAATATATTATTAAAGCCCATTTTACACCAACAGCTGTAGTGACAAAAGTAAAGGAGATATTAAATAAATGAACGAGCAGAGCGATTATCAAAAGAAGCTTGATGATATTTTAAAGTTGGCTGTTCAAAAAGGAGCTAGTGATATTCATTTTTCAGCTGGTCATCCACCTGCTTTTAGAATTAGTGGTTCTTTAGCTTTGATTGAGAATCATCCACCTTTAACAGGTGAGGATACTCGAGAAATAGCTTTTGTTATTCTTTCTGAAGAACGCAGAGAACAATTCCTTAGTCAACGAGATATTGACCTATCTTTTACTCATAAAGATAATGGTCGTTTTAGAGTTAATATTTATCATCAGCTTGGTCAAGTAAGTATTGCGATGCGTTTGATTCGTAGTAAGATTAGGACGATTGAAGAGTTAAAATTACCAGAAACTTTTCATCAGTTTGCTTCAGCTCCTCAGGGTTTTTTCTTGGTAGTTGGTCCATCAGGTCAAGGAAAATCAGCAGCTTTAACTGCTTTAGTTGATGAAGTTAATCATACTCGCCAAGATCATATCATTACTATTGAAGATCCAGTTGAACACCTTTTTATTCAAGATAAGTGTATTATTGATCAGCGAGAAGTAGGCAATGATGTTCAGAATTTCCATCGAGGTTTAAGAGAAGCTTTGCGTCAAGACCCAGATGTAATTATGATTGGTGAATTACGTGATCCAGAAACTATTAGTAGCGCTGTGACAGCAGCCGAAACTGGTCATTTAGTTTTGACTACTTTGCATACTAATACAGCTGCTCAGACAGTAGATAGGCTAATTGATAGTTTTCCACCTCATCAACAAAATCAGATTAGAATGCAGTTGGCTTCTACTATTTTAGGTATTCTCTCACGTCGTTTAATTCCTTGTTTAAAGGGAGAAGTTATTAATGCAGTTGAGTTAATGATCGCTAATTCAGCTATTCGGAATTTAATTCGCGAAGGCAAGACTCATCAAATAGATATGGTTATTGAAACTGGTTCTGAAGAAGGGATGATCTCTTTAAATCGTTCTTTAGCAGAATTAGTTAATCAAGGTCAAATTACTGTAGAAAACGCTGAATTACATTCAATTAATATTAATGAATTAAGAATGCTTTTAAAAAAATAATTTAGTTTATGAAATTTAACTATATTGCTCGCAATAAGGATGGAGAAACTCAATCAGGGATAATAAAAGCGTCTAGTGAACAAGCTGCCTTGAAATCTCTTCAGGATCATAGTTTAGTGGTTGTTAGTTTAAAATCATTTGAAGAACAACCTATTTTTTCTAAGAGAATTAAATTCTTTGAAAGAGTCAACCGAAAAGATGCTTTTGTTTTTTTTCGTCAATTAGCTATTTTGGTTGATGCTAATGTTCCCTTGGTTCAATCCTTAAAAGCATTAGGCCGGCAAGTTGAGAGTGATTACTTCAAAGAGGTTATTAATGAAATAGCTAATAATGTTGATGGAGGAATGTCTCTTTCTAGTTCTTTCGCTAAGTATCCAAAAGTATTTTCTATTTTTTCAATAAATTTAATTAAAACTGGAGAAGTCAGTGGTCAGCTTCAAGAATCTTTAATTTATTTAGCCGATCATCTTGAAAATGAATATTATCTTATTTCTAAGGTAAGGGGGGCAATGAGTTACCCTGCTTTTATTTTAGGCGCTTTTGTAATTGTCGGTGTTCTGGTTATGGTTATGGTTATTCCTCAATTAACCTCTATTTTAACCGAAGCCGGTCAAGAATTACCTTGGACAACTAAGATAGTTATTTTCACAAGTAATTTCATTAGAGGTTATGGATGGATTCTTTTGATTCTTGCTATTGGTGGAGGGGTTGGTTTTTGGAAGTATAAGCAGACAGAAAAAGGGAGGGTTGTTTGGGATACGATTAAAATAAAGATTCCTCTTTTTGGCCCTATTTTTAAAAAAACTTATTTAGCTCGATTATCTGATAATTTAAGCGCTTTAATTAAAGGTGGCGTTTCAATTATTCAGAGTTTAAATGTTTCTGGCGAAGTGGTTGGTAATTCTGTTTTTAAAGCCATTCTTTTTAAAGCTCGAGATGATGTTAAAGAAGGTAAAAGTATTAGTTCTGCTTTAGAAGGACACGATGAGTTTCCACCTTTATTTACACAAATGATTAAGACAGGAGAGCAAACAGGTAAACTAGACAGTATTTTGGGAAAGTTGAGTGTCTTTTATAGTAAGGAAGTAGAAAATGTGGTTGATAATTTAAGTCGTTTGATTGAACCTATCTTGCTTGTTGCTTTGGGTATAGGAGTAAGTATTTTAGTTTTTTCAGTCTTTATGCCTATTTATAATTTAGCTGGAGGAATGTAAAATGATAAAATTTTTAAGACAAAAAAGAAAATTCGTAAAACAAGGTTTTACTTTAGTAGAACTTTTGATTGTTGTTGCTATTATTGGTATTTTAGCTACGGTTGTTTTGATTTCTTTAAATGACGCTAGAACTAAAGCCCGTGATGTTAGACGTTTAGCAGATGTAAGACAAGTAGCTTTAGCTTTGGAATTATATTATAACAAAGTTGGTTCTTACATTTCTGCTTCAAATTGTGTTATAATTAATGAGAGTAGTTTAGGAGATTTAACACCTGATATCATGAGTGTTTTACCTAATGATCCAGGTGTTGCCGGCGATTATTATTATGGAGCAGCCAGTAATAGTCAAGATTATGTTGTTAGAGCAGTTATGGAAGGAAATGCCCCAGAGGAAGGATATCCAAATGATCTTTATGGTTGCAGTTGCGAAGCGGTTACTGATTATTGTTTAGCTCCTTAATTAATATATAGGCTAACAAAGGTCGAGAATATTTTAGTTTAAAATTCATCCACTAACGAAAGGAGGTGAAAAAAATGATAAAGTTTATTCACGAAAAGAGAGCTCAAAAAGGTTTTACCTTAATTGAACTATTAGTTGTTATTGCTATTATTGGTATTTTAGCTACGATTGTTTTGGTTTCTTTGAACTCAGCTCGAGCTAAAGCCCGAGATACTCGAAGAGCTAGTGATTTAAGACAAGTAGCTTTAGCTTTAGAATTATCTTATGATGCTAATAATGCTTATCCTGTCTTGGCCGTTTGCGGCGCTATTCCAGCTGCTTTGGCTACCGCTGGTTATATTGCTGCTGTTCCTACTGATCCAGGTACTGGAGCATATTACTATGGAGGGTCTGCTAGCACATATGTCTTACAAGCAACAATGGAAGATGCTTTGCCTGATAATAGTTACAGGACAGACGCATTTGGTTGTAGTTGTGATGGCGCCTTGGAATATTGTATTAGGCCGTAGTTATTATAAAATAGCTTGATAGCCGGAGACCTCATAAGATAAAAGAGCTTATTATCTTATGGGGTTAGGGTTGTCAGGCTATTTATTTTTTACTAGATGAGGTCAGACCTTCCCCAAAGGTCTGACCTCTGAGGAATGTAGCAAACCCGAGCAAACCCGAGGTCGGACCTTATTTTGCCGAACCTCTGCTGAGGTGCGGACAAAATAATGTACGACCTCTATAGATATATATGTTTTTTTTCATTATCTTCCTCTTTGGTTTAGCTATTGGCAGTTTTTTAAATGTAGTTATCTGCCGCTTAGAGACCAAAGAATCTATTTTAGTAAGCAGGTCTTACTGTCCAAAATGTAAGAAGTCTTTGAAATGGTTTGAATTAATCCCGATTTTTAGTTTTTTAATTCAAAAAGGTAAGTGTCGTTATTGTGGTAAGAAAATCAGTATTCAATATCCCTTAGTTGAATTAGTAACTGGATTATTGTTTCTTTTTGTAATTCTGAACTACTCTAGTGTCATTCCCAACTTGATTGGGAATCCAGATTTAATTAATTTTCGCTGGATTCCCGCTTTCGCGGGAATGACATTTAACTTAATAATTATCTCTCTATTGATAGTTATTTTTGTTTATGATTTAAAGCATTATATTATTCCTGATAAAATTGTTTACCCTGCGATTATTATCGCAGGAATTTTCAATTTTCAATTTTCAATTTTCAATGAATTTTCAATTTTTAAATTATCAATATTAAGCGCTCTAGGAGCTTCAGGTTTCTTTTTAAGTTTAGTTTTAATTTCTAAGGGTAAATGGATGGGGTTGGGTGATGTCAAATTAGCTTTTCTTATGGGTTTAATTTTAGGCTGGCCCAATATTTTTATCGCTTTGTTTTTATCTTTTGCTTTTGGAGCAATTATTGGTTTAATTTTAATTGCTTTTAAGAAAAAAGGTCTTAAGTCAGAAATTCCCTTTGGGCCATTTTTAATTAGTTCAACTTTAATGACTATGTTCTATAGTCAGAATTTAATTAATTGGTATCAGGATTTATTTTCTGTTTTTATTTTTTAATTGTGGATAACTTTTTTGTTTGTTTGTTTAGCTTGTGTTAAAATATAGATAAATATTATGCTGGAAATTGACAAAAAAATTACCATGGTAATTCTAATATTAGTGATTTTGGTTTTCGCGGGAATTATCGGCTGGACTTTTTTTCAAAAAGGAAAACTTCCTTCCGAACAAGGAACTGTTTTGGAAGAAGAAACCACAGAACAGATTTTAGAAAGATTAACTCCGACGGAAGCGAATCCGTTAACCCAAGAAGAACAGGGAAAATTAGACGCGCTTTTAGAACAATTGACCCCAACTGAACCAAAACCATTAGCTGAACAGGAAAACAAAGAAACGGAAGAATTATTAAAACAACTAACCCCGCAATAAATTTAAATAATAGAAAAATAATAGAATAAATAATCACAAGTTTAATATTATGTTTCAAAAAACAAAGCAAATCATTAATATTTTTTCCATCTTAACTATTGTTAGTGGCTGTATTTTCTTAGCTAATGGTTTTATTTTAGCTTGGACAGCGCCAACTCAGGCGCCACCAGGAGCTAATGTTAGCCCTCCGCTTAATACGAGTATCACCGCTCAATCAAAACAAGGAGCGTTGGTTATCGGCGCTAACAACGCTGTCACCACCGGATTAGTCGTTCAATACGGCAATGTCGGCATCGGGACGACGGGGCCGGGCTATAACTTACATATAGAGGATACGGGTTCTACTGCCAGGCCTAGAATGGTAATTTCAGGAGTGGGAGGTGAAGTAGCAACTCTATTAGGAGATGTAATGAGCGATGCTAATAATACTGGCGGAGCTTTGGGATTATACGATAATGGCAACTTAAAGGTTTATTTAAAAGGCATTGGAGATTCATATTTTAACTCCGGCAACGTCGGCATCGGGACGACGGGGCCGGGAGCTAAATTAGATGTTCAGGGTGGGGATATAAAGGTTAGCGGAACTTACCGGATTGGCAGCACAGATTATGGTCAATATTTTATAGACTCCGCCGGTACAGATGGCCAGGTTTGGAAATCGGATGGTTCAGGAAGAGGTGTTTGGGGCGCGGCGCAGGCAGGCGGCGATAATGACTGGATAATTTCCGGCAATAATATGTATTCAGGAGTTTCCGGCAACGTCGGCATCGGTACTTCTAATGTTAGTTTTCCTTTACATATCCAAAAAAATAATAGTGGCTGGTTAACAGCATTTCAGAATACCAATACTGGCGGCGGAAGTGTATATTTGGCCAATGGCAATGGGTATGGCGCCTATATTGGTGCAGGAACTGATTCAACCGCAAGTACTTACGCATTACGCGTGACTGGAAGTGGTGGAACCTATCTTAATGTAACAGGGGCCGGCAACGTTGGTATTGGGACGACGGCGCCAGGGGCGAAACTACATGTTTCCGGCGGTGATATCTACATGAGCAGTAATAATGCCAAATTGCGGGTTGGCGACGGCAGCTACACTTATATAGCAGATTATAGCTCTTCAGATACGGATAAATTAGAATTATACGGAGCCCAAGGAGTTATTTTTACTGGTTCGAAAAATGTCGGCATTGGCGTCACGGCGCCGGGGGCAAAATTAGAAGTTGCCGGCCAGGTCAAAATCACTGGCGGTTCCCCGGGCGCGGGCAAGGTGCTTACTTCTAACGCGGCCGGACTGGCAACTTGGCAGACATTTCCAATTACATGTCCCTGCGGAACATGTTGGGCTACTGAATATTATACTATTTCATCTTATGAAGCATATTATCGAATGTGCACACCAGCAGGATGGAAGCAAACATCGCCATCCCCAGGCATTTCCCCACCCTAGTGTTTATTCATTAATTAATTTATCAACACTCTATGAACAACACAAAAAATATTTTTCTAGTTATTATTGTGGCGGTAATTTGTTTTATTGCCGGCTATATGATTTACCCGGTTCTTAAACCAGCTCTTAAATCAGGCGATACTTTTGAAGCGGGTTGGCAGGCGGCTAAGGAAAGATTAGAGCAAAGCGATTTTAACATGCCGACCGATATGGAAATTACCAGTATTTACGGAAAGATAACTAAAATTGAAGGAGATAAGATTACTGTGGCAATAACTCCGCTTAGCCCTTTGGCTGATCCAAAACTTGATACCAGAATAGTCACCGCAAACGAAAATACCAAAATATACAAACTAACTCCCAAAAGTGAGGAAGAAATGAGAGAAGAAGAAATAGAGATTGGTCCAGATGAAATTCCTATGTCCGCGGAGCCATACAAGAGAGAGGAAATTTCTTTGAGCGATTTGCAAGTTGACCAGAAAATTTCCGTTTTTGCCGCGGAAGACATTAAAGAGAAGAAAGAATTCACGGCTGAAAGCATTCAGACTGAAGAGGTATTATCCGTATCTCCGGAATTGCCGGAATCTCCAGAACTTCCTAAATAACAATCAAGGTACGACTTTTTAAAATGCGACTTTTTAAAGGTCGTGCCTCTCGAGTACACCCTTGCTTCGCAAGGGATGTAGCTCTCGACGCACGACCTTATCTGGATTTAAATGAATCATCAGCCAATTAAATTTGCCGGCCTGTTGTTGTTTATATCGATTATTAGCGCTTTTTGCATTGCTAATTTTGTTGGAGCAGACAGCAGCAAAAATACTTCTGGTTATGCCTGGTCGGAAAATATCGGCTGGGTTAGTTTTAATAATAGTTCAGACGGCAGTTCAATTAATTACGGAGTGAATATAGATTCTGTCACCGGGAATTTATCCGGCCATGCCTGGTCGGAAAATATCGGCTGGGTTAGTTTTAATCGGGCTGATGCCGGCAATCCTCCGACCGCGCCTTTTAACGGCGGGAGTGGACCGATTGCTCAATATAATAAGAGTACGGGCGAAGTAATTGGTTGGATGAGGGTTTTAGCTAATGGCGGCGGTTGGGATGGTTGGATTAAATCTTATAATATTACACTTGATATTAATGGGGATTGGCATGGTTATGCCTGGTCTGATCTGGTAGTTGGCTGGCTTAGCTTCAATAGCGCAGAGGGAGGCGGAAGTAGTTATAAAATAACTTCAGCCGGAGTGGTTAATCAACCGCCTACTGTTTCTGGTTTGACTGTTAGTGGACAGAACTATTGCTCTACTCCATATCACTATTTTTCTTGGACTTATTCTGATGTAGATGGAGATCCTCAGACTAAATTTGATTTCCAGGTGGATAATAATAGTGATTTTAGTTCTCTTGAAGTTAATAGGACAATTAACACAAGCGCTGTTAATCAGTCAGTTATTGTTTCTGTTCCAAATATAGCTAATCAACTTAATTACAATACCACCTATTATTGGAGAGTTAAGGTTTATGATGGAGAGACGGATTCGGGTTGGATAGAAGGTTCTTCATTTACTACTGAAAAACATCAATATCCAGATGTAAATTTTAACTGGAGTCCAACTCAACCAGACATAGATCAAGAAACAATCTTTACTGACTTAGCGGCTGTTTATGGTTCTACTAAATCAGTTTGGGCTTGGACTTTTCAGGATGGTAATCCAGCTACTTCTGGCGCTCAAAATCCAATTGTTCAATTTAGTTCCGTAGGAGGTAAACAGATTACTCTTGAAGTAACTGATTCTGATGGGTATACTTGTTCTAATAATTCTATGATTTTACAAATTCAAGCAGAGTTACCTAATTGGCAGGAGAAATAAAAATTATTCTTATTAAAAAAGTTCACCTGATGGTGGATTTTTTTATTTATTGTTGTATAATTAAGATAATGAAACAAAAAGGGTTCACTATTACAGAATTATTAATAGTTATTTTTATCATTGGCTTACTTTCGTCTGGTCTTTTAATTAATTATCGTAGTATTAATAAGAAATATTCTCTTGATCAAGGGATCCAGTTGATGCTTTCTGATTTAAGAAGAGCTCAACACATGTCTATGAATGGGGTTGGCATTGATGAGACAACTGAATATTGCGGCTATGGTTTAGTTATTAATTCTAATTCTACTTCTTATATTTTTTACGCTGATAAAAGCAATAACTGTGATACTAGTAATAATAAATATGCAGTCGGAGATGTTATTATTGGAACAATCGTTTTACCCAAGGGTATTAGAATTAGTTCAATTCAGCCAGCTTCGGATATTTTATTTAAATATCCAGAGCCGATTGCCTATATCAATCAAAATTTTGTTCCGGGAGCATCAAGAATAATTACCCTACAGATAGATGGGGATACTAAGACATCTTCAATAACCGTTAATTCAGTTGGTTTAATTCAAGGAAATTAAATTAATATGTTTATTAAAAAAGATTCTGGTTTGAGCTTAATTGGAGTTTTAATTGCCATATATATTACCGGTATGGGTTTAGTGTCTGTTTTAGCTTTGGCCAATATGTCTATTAAAGGTTCTTATTTAGGTGAAACGAGATTAATTGCTTCGGGTTTAGCCCAAGAAGGAGTGGAAATTGTTAGGGATATAAGAAGGTCTAATTCTGACTGGATTAATTGGGAATGGTATGGCACTATCGCTACTAGTACTTCTCAAAATTTTCTGGTTCAGTATGATAATGAAGATTTAATTTCTTTTTCTGAAACACCTTTGAAGATTGATAGTAACGGATTTTATCAGTATGATTCTGGTTCTAATTCTAATTTTTATCGCAAAGTGACTTTGACTAA
Source organism: Patescibacteria group bacterium (assembly GCA_018820085.1). GTDB lineage: Bacteria > Patescibacteriota > Minisyncoccia > Portnoybacterales > UBA2143 > JAHJOV01. Next base: position 5,984 of record JAHJOV010000037.1, on the reverse strand, counting down.
AAAATCATTTGAAGAAGTAAGAGTGATGGTAGAAATTAAATGGAAATTAAAAGGAGATTGGTATTATCTAATCGTTGAGGATCATCTATGGAAATGGAAATATTAAAAAAGAAAAGTGGTGCTGGGTTTACCCTCACACCAAAGAATTTTGGTGTAACCTTGCGTAGCAAGGGAGGGTTTACTTTAGTTGAATTGTTAATCGCTATGTTTGCTTTTGGTATGATTATTATTGCTATATCAGGCGTATCTCAATCAGTTATTAAAGCCCAACGCAAAGCATTTGCTTTACAGGAAGTTCAAGAAAGTGGTCGTTATCTTTTAGAAGCAATAAGTAAAGAAGTTAGGATGAGTACTATTAATACACCAGAAATAACCAGCACAGATACATTAAATATCACCAATTCTAAGGACGAGACTGTTATTTATAATTTTGATGGAGTTAATGGTAAAATAAAGAAACAAATTGATGGAGGTATTTGGGAGAACATTAGTCCGACTAATCTTGATTTAACCGGTTCTTTCTATATTAGAAAGAGTAGCGCTCCGACTCCTAAAGCTTTAGTAACTATTAATATGAAGATAGAGTCACCTGGCTTGCGGGTTGAACAAACTGCTAATATTTATCTACAAAGTAGTATTTCTTCAAGGAATTGGGATTATTAAAATGAATAAATCACTTCAAAAAGGAACAATTGCTATAGCTATATCGGTTTTGATGTTAAGTATTGTTTCAATTATTAGTATTAGTATTTATAGTTTAATGATACAGCAAATTAGAGCTTCTAGTCAGCTCGGTCATTCGGTAGTGGCTATTTACGCAGCTGAATCTGGGGCTGAGAGATGTTATCTTGATTATAGGATATATGGGGCAGTTACATGCTTATACGCTAACACTACTCTTGACAATATTACTGATGCCACATATACTTTTACTCCACCCTTTGATGGCAGCTCTCCCATTATTTCAGTTGGCAATTATCTTGGAACTAATCGAAGAATAGAAATAAATTGGTAATATGAAATCTGCTATATCTAAAAAAATTCTTAATATTTTTTTTATTTTAATCATCGGCGGTATCGGCGGTGTTTTAGCTGATCAATTTCTTGTCCCTTACTTATCAAGCGGCAACAGAACAACTATTATCAATCCAACGAAAGAGATTACTATTGTCGAAAATGTTGCCATTCAAGAAGCAATTGATAAGGTTAAGTCTTCTTTAGTAGCTATCCATTCATATCAGAATAAGAATTTAATCAATCAAGGAACTGGTTTTTTTATTACCAGCGATGGTCTTTTAATTACCAGTGATAATTTAATTTCTAGTCGAGCAACTCAGTATTTAGTTTTTCGTAATGGAAATTCTTCAGCGGCTACATTAGTTAAAAGGGATTTGAAAAATAATATAGCTCTTTTTCAGATAGAAGACGGTAATCTGCCGGTTGTTTCCATGGCTGGTTTAGAAGATTTACATCTAGGTGAACGGGTTATTTTAGTTGGCGCTGAATTAGTTAGCGCTCATTTGAGTGAATTTGTTAATTTAGGTATTATTCGAAGTATTGGTCAACAGACCTTAACTCTTAATTTATCAGAAGAAAGTAGTTTGGCTGATGGCAGTCCCTTAATTAATATTAAGGGTGAGGTAATTGGTTTGAATTTAGTTGATAATCAAGGACTTTTAAAAACAGTCCCAACTGATAAAATAAAGGAATTTGTCGGTTTTTAAATAAATCTTCGGCTGACTCAACCATCGGGAAATTTTATTGATATTATATGATCAAAGAAAAAATCTTAATTTTTGGCACGGGGCAAATCGGCAGTTTTTATTTGGATTATTTTAAAAAAAAGAATTTGGCGGTTAAAGCGATTGAACCTGATATCAGGGATATTAAAAAAGCAGAAAGGGCGATAAATAGTTTTAAGCCGAGTGTGGTTATTAATGTGGCTGCTTTGACTAATCTGGAGGAATGTTCCCAAAAAAAAGCAGAAGCTTTTGAAGTAAATGTTTTGGGAGCTGATAATCTGGCTCAAATTTGTGACCAGCAAAGTATCTATTTTATTCATTTTTCCAGCGGCTGTATTTTTCAGAGCAAAAATCAGAATGATGCTAAAAAAGAAGATGATTTGCCTAATCCGGCCGCTTATTACGCCTGGACTAAAGTTTGGTCCGAGCAATTAATCCAGTTCAATAAATCCCCTGATTTTAAATATCTGATTCTTCGGCCCCGTCAGCCCATTTCTTCAAAATTGGATTATAAAAATACCCTAGTCAAGTTTTTAACTTTTACCAAATTTATTGATGTGCCCAACACAGTCACCATTCTGGAAGATTTAATGGATTGGACTTTCCAATTGATAAAAAAGAAACCAATCGGTGTTTTTCACGTGGCCAATTCTGGTTTTACTACTCCTTTTCGAGCCGCCTTACTGTTAAAAAAACATATTTTACCAAGTTTGGATGTTAATAAGATTTTCAAACAGGAGCTGAATAAGTTGACGCCCAATAAAAGAGTTGATACGATTCTTAATATTGATAAGCTTAAGAAAATAGGCATCAAGCCAAGACGATTAGAAGAAAGACTGGAACAGATAATCATTGGTTTAAAGAAAAATATTGAACGAGCCAGTCAGTCGGAAGTTAGAAAACAATTGGAAAAAGCAGTCGCTCAATCAAAGACTCGAACAATTGTTAACGAAGCTTGGCGGGATTTGATAAAATAAATAAAATATGAATTTATTAATTACAGGAGGAGCCGGTTTTATCGGCTCCAATTTTATTAGATATATTCTCAATAAGTATCCCTATTATCGGATTATTAATCTGGATAAATTAACTTATGCCGGCAATCTGGAAAATTTAAGGGATATTGAAGCTAATCCCAATTACGCTTTTATCAAAGGGGATATTTGCGATGAAAAAATAGTTGACCAGCTGGTTTCCCGGAAGCCGGATGTAATCTTAAATTTTGCGGCCGAGAGCCATGTGGACCGTTCTATTCTAGAGCCCCAAGCTTTTATTAAGACCGACATTCTGGGCACTCAAACCTTACTGGAAGCAGCTAAAAAATATTCAATTGATAAATATGTTCAGATTTCAACTGATGAAGTCTACGGCAGTATCAAACAAGGTTCTTTTACCGAACAAAGCCCATTAAAGCCCAATAGTCCTTATTCGGCTTCCAAGGCCGGGGCTGATTTGATGGTTCGGGCCTATTCTAAAACCTATGATTTGCCGGTCTTAATTACCCGTTCTTCCAATAATTTCGGGCCTTATCAATATCCGGAAAAACTGATTCCTCTTTTTGTCACTAATCTTCTGGAAGACAAAAAAGTGCCGGTTTACGGCGACGGCCGACAAGTTCGGGACTGGCTCTATGTGATAGATAATTGCGAGGGAATTGATTGCGTTCTGCATTATGGAAAAGTGGGTGAGATTTACAATATCGGGGCTGATAATGAACGGACTAATTTGGAAATTACCAAGATTATTCTCAAAGAAACCAATCGGGACGAATCCCATATTGAACATGTCAAAGATCGGGAAGGCCATGACAGACGTTATTCAGTTGATTCAACTAAAACCAAGAGTTTGGGTTGGCAGCCTCGTTATCAGTTTGAGGAAGCGATGGAAAAGACAATTCAGTGGTATCGGGACAATCCCAACTGGTGGCAGTCGCTTAAATCCGGAGAGTATTTGGAGTATTATAAGAAGCAATACCAAAAAAGGATGTATGTAAAAGACGGGATCTTTTAAGAATTGCTTTTTAAATATCTTCAAAGGTCTGACCTCTAAGGAATGTAGTTCTATTAAGGTCCGACCTCAGCAGAGGTCCGACCTTAATTCTGAAGCCACATAACTAGTTCTAATAAGGTCCGACCTCAGCAGAGGTCCGACCTTAATTCTGAAGCCACTAAGTTATTTGTTTGATTTTTAGTTTTGGGGTTATAGGAATGTATATACCGGTAACTCTATAGCTACAGTTTGGGAATAGAAAAAAGCTAGAACGATATGTCCTGACTCTTTATAAAATCTATTGTTATAGATTAGCGGAAAAGTTTAGATTTTGATTTACTGAATTATTTTGATTTCTGCCAATTCTTTTTTTAGTTGATTGATATTTTTAAATAAAATACTTTTTATTCCTAATTTTTCTGCCGCTTCGGTATTTCTGCTCATATTATCAATGAATAGTGTTTCCTCGGGTTTGGCGTTTAAACTTTCTAATGTTTTTAAATAAGACTCGCTTAAAGGTTTTGGAAGTTTAATGTCGGCCGAAGAATATACAACATCGAATATTTCGTCCAAATTACCTTTTTGTCTTTTTATATTCATCCAATCGTATGTTTCGTTCGCTAGCATGCCTAGTTTATAATCTTTTTGCTTTAATACTTTGCATAAATTAATCATCTCCTGGTCAACAGAAATTAAATTATTATAATCATCAGAAATATTTTCTATATTAGATGTTGTGTATTTTTTAGTTGTTTTCCAGATTTCATCGATACGTTCATCATCAACTTTCATTTTCGACCAATGTTTTTTCCAAATCTCCAAAGCTTTATTTTTTGAAATTCCGTGTTTAGTTAAAACTTCGTAGAATATTGGATCAGAGTCTGTCCCTAATACACCTCCGAAATCAAATATTATTGTATTTATCATAAATTTAATAAGCTAAAATCTAAATTATGTCTAATTTTCTATATCTTTATCTTACCATAATAACATGTATTTTCAACCTCTGGTTCATATCTCTCATCCACATGCCTATAACTCTATAGTACTAATTTAACAAAAGAAAAAAGGTCAATTCGTGTTGAATTGACCCCTTTTATTTCGTTGGCAAAAAGTTGTTAAGTTGTTTGAGATTATTGACGTGAGACCCCTAGATTAGATTTAGCCCAGAGTCCAAGGTGCATCGTGGTCAACATAATAATCATCGTTGCGAATCCGATTGGAATAGCAGCAGAAAGGCTGTTACTCGTAAGGAGTTGGGCACCAATCATTATAGGTCCGCCAGCGATACAAATAGAAAGAGCTATACGATATCTGTTCATTCTCGACACCCCCTTTTAAGTTTTGTTTATGTTAACAATCATACCATATCCACATATTTTGTCAAGGATTTAGAGATATCTCTCATCCACATACCTATAAAACTCGAGGTCCGATCTCCAAAGAATGTAGTTTTAGTAAGGTCCGACCTCAGCAGAGGTCCGACCTTAATTCTGAAGCCACTAAGTTATTTGTTTGATTTTTTGATTTGGGGTTATAGGAATACACATGCATATAACTCTATAGCTATAATTTGGGGAAAGAAAAAAGCCCTTTCCAAAAATCTTGGATCAGGCTTTATTAATTGTAGTTATTTCTATCCACCACAGAGACAGAAATAGCTGGGGAACATTTTAAGAGCAAGGAATGGTCCTACAATAAGACCAATCGTAAGGGCGACAAGAATACCGCCCAAAAACACAGTGAATTCTCTGTCGCCATCTTTTGTTTCGTATATTTCTTCATTAGGTATTTCTCTTACTGAAGACATTTTAACCCTCCTTTATAGAATTTATTCAGTTTTTAATACTATAATTATATTATGTTAAAGTACATTTTGTCAACATTTAACCCATATTCCTCATGCATATATAACCCGAGGTCGGACCTTATTTTGCCGAACCTTTTTTAATGTTCGGATAAAATAAGGTTAGACCTCTGAGGAATTGTTTGATTTTTTGGTTTGGGGTATAAAAAAAACCGCAAAAATAGCAGTTTTTTTAGTGTGCCCACTTTCGGCATATAGAATTCATTAGCCGAATAAAGCTTGCGCTTCATGAGCACAGTTAAAGCTTACATAAAAAGTTATCCCTTGTCAAGTATTTGTCCGATTTTTTGGTTTGAGGTATCTTTTTTCCAATGCCGTGAAGTACACCGGCGAGATAACGAGCCGTGACGGAAAGGTCAGAAAGGCTGTGGCCTATGGCCGCGAGT
>JAHJOV010000036.1 GCA_018820085.1 Patescibacteria group bacterium | reverse complement strand
CGATAATGACACTGGGACGATATAGTATCTTAATTAAACATTAAATCATTTAGATTTCAATTAAAATTTAAAACTTAAAATTAAAAATTAAACATGCGAAGCATTTTAGAATACATTTTAAAAATTTTAGCTAAAATAGTTATTTGGCGTTATCAACCAATAATTGTGGCTGTAACTGGGAGTATTGGTAAAACCAGCACTAAAGAGGCAATTTATTATGTTTTAAGAAAAAAGTTTAGGGTTCGACGTAATCTTAAAAATTACAATAATGAAATAGGGGTGCCTTTAACTATTTTAGGATTAGAAACAGGTGGCAGTTCAGTATTTTCTTGGTTAATTAATTTTTTGAAAGCTATTTTAATATTTTTTTGGTCTAAAGGATATCCAGAAATTTTAATTTTAGAAATAGGTGTTGATAAACCGGGTGATATGAAATATCTATTAGATTTTATTCCAGTTAAAATAGGAGTTTTTACGGCTATTGGTGAATTCCCTGTTCATTTAGAGTTTTTTCAAGAAAAAGGTAAGTTAGTTAAAGAAAAAGCTCAATTGGTTGAATCTTTGCCTAAAGATGGTTTGGCTATTTTAAATTATGATGATTTATCTATTAGAATGGTGGGTGATGAATTATCTGAAAATATTAAGACACTCTATTATGGTTTTGGAGAAGGAGCTGATATAAAGATTAATAATTATGAATTAAAGATGGATGATTTTGAAAAAGGTAAGTTTGGTATTAGTTTTAAATTAGAACATGAAGGAAGCAATGTTCCAATAAAATTAAAAAGAGTTTTAGGTAAGCAACAGTGTTTTATAGCTGCAGCTGCAGCTAGTGTTGGTTTGTATTTCGGTTTAAATTTAGTTGAGATTTCTAGCGCTTTAGGGAAATATCGTTCTTTAGCCGGTCGGACTAAATTACTCCAAGGAGTCAAAAATACTTGGATTATTGATGATTCGTATAATGCATCTCCTTTGGCAACAATAGCGTCTTTAGAATTACTAGAAGAATTTCCGGGTAGAAAGATAGCTGTTTTAGGAGATATGCTGGAATTAGGTCAAGATACTGAAATAGCTCATCGTCAAGTTGGTAAAAAAGCAGCTTCAGTAGTAGATTTACTTTTTGTAGTTGGTTCAAGATCTGTTTTCATCGCTGATCAAGCCCGTCAACAAGGATTAGATCAAGATCAGATTTTTGAATTTTCTCAATCAAGTGAAGCTGGGGTTCCTCTTCAAGAAAAGATACAACCAGGCGATATTATTTTAATCAAAGGTTCAAGGTCAATTCATATGGAAAAGATTACTAAAGAGATTATGGCTCATCCAGAGGAAGCAGACAGATTATTAGTTCAATAGACAAAATTAATTAGTTGTGTTAAATTAACCACATGGCCCCATCGTCTAGTGGTTAGGACGTTAGCTTCTCATGCTAGTAACCGGGGTTCGACTCCCCGTGGGGCTACCTGAAAGGGGGTGATTATATAAGATGGAAGAAAAATTAATTGGTAATATTACTCACTACTTTACCAATATTGGTGTAGCGGTGCTTGAGATATCTGTTGGTCAATTGAATGTGGGCGATAAGATACATATTAAGGGAACGACTAATGATTTTGAACAGACAGTTGATTCTATGCAAGTGGAACATGAAAATGTTAAGAAAGCTAAAAAAGGCGATGCGATTGGTTTAAAAGTAGAACAACAAGTTAAGGAAGGTGATGAAGTATATAAAGTGGAATAATGTTATATTTTTCCTTTACTCAGATTCAGTTAGGTCCAATTACTCTTTATTCTTGGGGATTAATGGTTGGTTTGGCTTTCGTGATTGGTTATTGGTTAGCTTTGCGAGAAGCTAAGAAAAAAGGGATTGATCAAAATAAAATATTTTGGCTAGCTATTTTAATTTTTTTAGGTAGTATTTTAGGCGCCCGTTTGGGTTCTCTTTTTTTATTTGAAATTAATGGTTTAATGTTTTATGGGGGCTTATTTGGCGCTTTGATTGTAGGAGTATTTTATATTAAAAAAGCCAAATTAGATTTTTGGGAAATATTAGATGTTTTAGCGCCTAGTTTGGCTTTGGGAATCTTTATTGGTCGAATTGGTTGTTTTTTAATTAATGATCATATGGGGACAGTTACTAATTTACCTTGGGCTATTTTATGGCCTGATGGGATTCTACGTCACCCAATTGCTTTATATCTATCTCTAAATGGTTTAATTTTGTTTTTAGTTCTTTGGTTTTTACGAAAGAAGCTTCAAAAACCAGGCCAACTCTTTATTCTATTTCTTTTTTGGTATGCTCTTTCTCGTTTTCTGATAGAATTTACTCGTACAGGCAATCCACAATATTATGGATTACTTGTCAGTCAATGGATTGGTTTGTTTGTCTTAGCTGGAGTATTTGTTTTTTTGAGAAAACAAACTTAGATTTAAGTCCTACCCGCGGAGCGAATATTGACAGAATAGTATCCTTGGGCTATTATATCAATAATTAACTTAGTCCTTTTACTCTGTAATAATAACCACAGACATTCAAATCAACTTTTAGTGTCACAAAAAAGGAGGTAGTCAATGGCTAAAGATCGGACAGGAAAATTTTGGTGGGAATACAATAGTCCGCATTATATCACATTGAAATCAATGAGAGGTCTTTATGATCCAGCACTTACCAGTGATTGTCGTTGTGGAAAGGAATGTGAGAACTGTGAATTTGGAAATTATTGCGTGTTGCGTCCCTGGCTGGCGCTTTGTTCGGTTGAATCCTGGGGGGAAGGTATTTTAACTTCTGACGGACTGCCAGATGGTGATATACCTAATCCAGATAACGTAATGATTCCTTTTGAAGACAGAATCGCCTGCGACATATTTGGTAAACCGTATTATCTCTATGACGACTTAGAGGAAGATGAGCAGGAAGATATCGATCAATTCAACTGGTCCGCATTTCCTGATGTTGAAGAACAGGTTACTGAATTTGAAAAAACGGACGGATATGATCATTTACTTGACAATTTGCCGACGAGGCTTTCTAATTCGCACGCTATTGTCGGCGGAAGAAAGCGGAATTCCAATAAGGATATCCGTATAATGTCAAAGAACGGGTCGTATTCCCATGGTTGGCGTGGCAAGGATCAATATAAGAACAAACGAAGGCGAACAGACCGTAAAATTTGGTCACATATATAGCGGAAGTAAAGTACAGTATTGGATGTCGTATATTTTTAAGGGCTAAGGGCGAATAATTTTAAAAGGCGGATCTATCAAGGATTCGTCTTTTTTTTGTTAACAAACAGGTTTTAATATCCCTCCAGAGGCCCTCCAAAGGCGGGCAAGCGGGCAGGCGTCTAGCCAATGGAATCAGCTCTTGACAAATGGGTTTGATAAGTTAAACTTAAGATAATCATAAGATTAACTAAAAATATGGACAATATTATCAACCTCAAAAATTTAAGAGAGCATATGCAAGAATATGCCAAGAAAGTTCAAAAGGGCGATTCTTTTATTGTTTTTAAAAAATCCAAGCCCTTATTTAAAATTACTCCGATTAATGATGGATTTTGGGAAGAAGTAATAGATTTTACCAAAATCAAAAAACAAGGAGTTGATATCAAAGATTTACTAAAGCGTCTTTAATATATCTATGGATAAGATAAAAAAAGCGCTTAATAGATTAAGTTTAGAAGAGAAACAAAAGATAAAAGAAATTTTACTCCAGATAGACAAAGGCAGTTTTCAGAATTTAGATACAAAAAAATTAAAAGGAAAAGATAATATTTTTCGTATTCGTAAAGGTAATATTCGCATTATTTTTTGTAAGAGAAATAATTCCATCAAGATTTTGACTATAGAAAGAAGAGGAAGCAAGACTCATAAGAAAAGATAAGTTCGAAAATTGCTTGCCTGCCAGCAGATACTAATGTTCGGACAAAATAATGTACGATCTCTAAGAAAATATGGTATAATAAAAGTATATGCAAAGAGCTTGGCATAGTTTTTCTATTAAAGAAACATTTAAAGATCTAAGAACAGGATTTAAAGGATTAAGTCAGGAAAAGGCAAATCTTAGATTAAAGAGATCTGGATTGAATAAGTTGCCTCAAGAAAAATCTCTTTCTCGTTTGAAATTGTTTTTAGGACAATTAAAAAGTCCTCTTATTTATATTTTGATAATTGCGGGGATTGTTACTTTAATTTTAACTGAATATACAGACAGTATCGTTATTTTCGGTGCTGTCTTTTTGAATACAATCGTTGGTTATTTACAAGAAAGTAAAGCTAATCAAGCTTTAAGTAAATTAAAGAAATTTCTTCAGGTTAAAGCATTGGTTTTAAGAAATGGTCGGGAAAAAGAAATTTCTCAAATAAATGTTGTTTCTGGAGATATTATTTTCCTAAAAGCAGGGCATAAGGTTCCAGCTGATGCTCGTGTTATTGAATCACATGGATTAAAAGTTAATGAATCAATTCTGACTGGTGAATGGCTGCCAGCAGAAAAACATATTAATGTTTTAGATAAAAAAATACCCTTAGCTGACAGGGATAATATGGTTTATATGGGAACGCTTATTGAAAGTGGTTGGGGTAAGGCTGTAATTACTGGAACTGGTCTTGAGACCGAAATTGGCAAGATAGCTCAATCAATTAGAGAAACAGAAGAAAAGAGTACTCCTTATCAAAAAAAGGTAGCTCATTTAAGTAAGATTGTTGGTTTAATCGTTGCTTTCGTTTCTTTCTTTATTTTTATTGAAGGAATACTTACTGGTCAAGATGTTGTCGAAATGTTTAAAACAGCCATTGCTGTAGCGGTGGCAGCTATTCCTGAAGGATTGCCTGTGGCCATGACTGTTATTTTAGCTATTGGTATGGAAAGGATTTTAAGAAGAAAAGGATTGGTTAGAAAATTAGCTTCAGCTGAAACTCTGGGTAACACTTCCATAATCTTAACCGATAAAACAGGTACTTTGACTGAGGCAAAAATGGAAGTAGCTGGTATTTATACTGGCGGAGAAATTTTAAGAAAAGTTAAAAATGGGAAAGAAGATCATCTATTAGCTTTAAAAATTGCCACAATTTGTAACGAATCATTTATCGAAAATTTAGAAGAACCGACTAAAAAATGGATCGTTCGAGGTTTGCCAACTGAGCGGGCTTTATTTCTGGCTGGAATTCAAGCTGGGCTTTCTAAGGAAAAATTAATTGAAAGATATCCTTTAATTGATCAGTTGTTTTTTGATTCTAGTTATCAATATGCGGCTAGTTTACATAAGTTAGATTCTGAAAAGAATATTCTATATATGGTTGGTTCGCCAGAAAGGATTTTAGAAAGATCTTCTTTTATTCATTTCGATAACCAAGAAAAGAATTTGCTTTTAGCTGATCTTAAAAAGATAAAAGTGAAGCAAGAAAGTTTAACTAAGCAAGGATTAAGGGTTTTAGCCGTTGCTTATCAAGAAACGAATAAAAAAGAGATAAATAGGGAAATTAAAGAAGAGGAAAAGAAAATGGTTTTTGTTGGTTTTTTTGCCCTTCATGATCCAATTAGAAAAGAAACTAATCAAGCTATTAAATTATGTCGTCAGGCTGGAATGAAACCAATTATCGTTACCGGTGATCATAGCTTAACGGCTCGGGCTGTAGCTGAGCAACTTGGTTTTAAGATTAAGAAAGAAAATATTTTAGAAGGAAAAGATTTAACTACATTATCTGATCAGCAGTTGGATAAAAGGTTAAAAGATATTCAGATTTATGCTCGAGTTGAACCAAAACAGAAATTAAGGATTGTTCAGGCTTGGCAAAGGCAAGGTGAGGTTGTAGCTATGACTGGTGATGGAATTAATGATGCTCCAGCCTTGAGACAAGCAGATATTGGTGTTGCTTTGGGTTCTGGAACAGATGTAGCTAAAGAAGTTTCTAATTTAGTTCTTTTGACGGATAATTTTAGTGTGATTGTGGCGGCTGTTGAGGAGGGACGGGCTATTATTGATAATACGAGAAAGGTGATTACCTATTTGCTCTCGGGTAGTTTTAGTGAAGTTGTTCTAATTGGAGTAAGTTTGCTTTTTGGCTGGCCTTTGCCGGTTTTGGCGGTTCAAATTTTATGGGTTAATTTAATTGAAGATGGCTTGCCTGATATTGCTTTAGCTTTTGAACCTAAGGAAAAAGACCTTATGGAACAGAAACCCCAAGATAGTCAAGTGTCTCTTTTAAATAAAGAAATGAAATTCTTAATCTTTATTATTGGTTTGATTACAAGTGTTTTTCTAATAATATTATTTTATTGGCTTCTAAAGTTTTCTGGTTATGAATTAGTTCATATTCGTTCTGTCGTTTTTGCCGCTTTAACAATTGATTCTTTATTTTATGTTTTTTCTTGTAAAAGCTTAAAACGTAATATTTGGCATATTAATCTTTTATCTAATAAATATTTAGTTGGAGCTTGGTTGTTTGGGGTAGTAATGCTTTTAACTGCTATTTACCTAGCTCCTTTGCAAACGCTTTTAAAAACAGTTCCTTTGAATTTATTTGATTGGAGTTTAGTTTTAGGATTGGGAGTTTTAAATATATTATTAATTGAAATAACTAAGTATTATTTTATCGCTAAACACGAAGTATGATTTTTATTTATTTAACTATTTTT
>JAHJOV010000035.1 GCA_018820085.1 Patescibacteria group bacterium | reverse complement strand
TCTTAGAAAAACAATTGGGGAAAATTAAGCAATTGCGAAACAAATATCAAGATGTTAAAATAGAAGTAGATGGAGGAATAAGTTTAGAAACAGCCCCAAAAGTTATTAAAGCTGGCGCCAATCTTTTAGCCGTTGGTTCAGTTATTTTTGAAAGCGATAATATAAAGGAAACAATATGGAAATTAAAGAATTAGAACAACAAGCTAATACTATTAGAGAAGATATTATTGAAATGTTAACTGAGGCTAAGTCAGGTCATTCAGCTGGGTCTTTGGGTATGGCTGATGTTTTTACAGCTTTGTATTTTGGCGATGTCGTTAAGCATGATCCTAAAAAACCAGATTGGCCGGAAAGAGATCGAGTTGTTCTTTCTAATGCCCATATTTGTCCGGTTTGGTATGCGACTTTAGCTCGAGCTGGATATTTTTCAGTTGAGGAATTAAAAACTTTAAGAAAATTAGGGAGTAAATTACAGGGTCATCCCCATCGTCAGAGCGTTCCTGGGATTGAAACATCAGGTGGTTCATTGGGTCAAGGTTTATCAATCGCTTGTGGTATGGCTTATACCTTTAATAAATTAGATGAAAAAAAATAATTGGGTTTGGGCTTTAACTAGTGATGGAGAACATGATGAGGGTCAGATGTGGGAAGCAGCTATGTTTGCTGGTAAAAACAAACTTTTTAATATTACTCAAATTATGGACCGGAATAATATTCAAATTGATGGCTACACTGAAGATGTTATGCCCTTAGAACCAATAAAAGAAAAATATGAAGCATTTGGTTGGCATGTGATGGATGTTGATGGGCATAATATTGAGGAAATTATTGACGCTTGTCATAAATCAAAAACAATTTTTGAAAAGCCAAGTTTGATTATCGCTCATACTATTCCTGGTCGGGGGGTTGATTTTATGGAATGGAAGTATTCTTGGCATGGAAAAGCGCCATGTGATGAAGAAGCTAAAAAAGCGTTAGATTGTTTAAGAACTCTTGGCGGTAAAATTAAAAGTGAAAGTGAATAATATGGATTTAGTAAAAAACTTATATCAAAGAGATAAATTAGAACAAAAACCAACTCGGGATGGTTATGGTCACGGATTGGTTGAATTGGGCAAGAAGAATGATAAGATTGTTGTTTTAGGCGCTGATTTAACCGGTTCTACTCGTTGTGATTGGTTCCGGGATGAATTTCCCGATAGATTTATTCAAGTTGGTATTGCTGAACAAAATATGGTAGGTATTGCTGTGGGTTTGTCTTTATCAGGGAAAATTCCTTTTGCTTCAACTTATTCTGTATTTTGTCCTGGTCGTAACTGGGATCAGATTAGAGTTTCTGTGGCTTATAACAAAGCAAATGTTAAGCTGACTGGCGCTCATGCTGGTATTTCGGTTGGTCCAGATGGAGCTACTCATCAAGGTTTAGAGGATATAGCTATTACTCGATGTCTGCCTAATATGACTGTTTTAGCGCCTTGTGATATGATTGAGACACAGAAAGCAACTATAGTAGCTGGTTTAATGAATGGTCCTGTCTATTTGCGTTTTGCTCGAGAAGCAACTCCAATTTTTACAACAGAAAAAACTCCTTTTAAGATAGGGGAGGCTCAGGTTTTTCGTAAGGGGAAAGATGTTTCTGTTATTGCTTGTGGACCTATTGTTTATGAAGCTTTGTTAGCAGCTGAAGAATTATCTAAAGAAGGAATTGATGTTCGGGTTATTAATAATCCAAGTATTAAGCCAATTGATGAGGATACTATTATTAAAGCGGCTGAACAAACTGGAGCTATTGTTACTGGAGAAGATCATCAAGTTATGGGTGGTTTAGGAAGCGCCGTGGCTGAGGTTTTAGGTAAACATAGTCCTGTCCCTATAGAAATGGTTGGGGTTCAGGATCGTTTTGGTGAATCAGGTCAGCAAGATGAGTTAATGAAGAAATTTGGATTAACTGCTGAAGATATTAAAAAAGCAATTAAGAAAGTAATCAAAAGAAAAGTATAATGGTTTAATCTAGAGGTCCGACCTCATTTTGTCTGAACCTTCAGCAAAGGTTCAGCAAAACAAGGTCCGATCTCGAATTGTGATGGAATATGATGTAATTACATTAGGTTCGGCGACGCAGGATATCTTTATGGCTAGTAAAGATCTGCAGGTAGTTGAAGATGATAAATTCATCGCTAAGAAGGGCTTGTGTGTTTCTCTGGGTTCTAAGATGAAGATGGATGACGTTTCTTTTGCTATGGGTGGTTGTGGGACTAATGCGGCTGTTACTTTTGCTCGTCAGGGTTTAAAAGTAGCTTATCTTGGTTTAATTGGCAAAGATTGTTTTGGTCAGACAGTTAAGGATGAATTAGTAGCTCAAGGCGTTTCTTCTGATTTATTAATTGAATCAGATAAATACCCGACTGCTTTTTCAGTAATTCTTTCTTTGCCTGAAGTAGATCGGAGTATTTTTAAAAAATTAGGCGCTTGTCATGAGATGACAGATGCTGATTTTAATTTCGATAAAATTAAAGCTAAATGGATTTATGCTGGATCTTTATCGGGTCAAGCATATAAATCGCTTGATAAATTGTTTGAATTTGCCAAAGCTAATAAAATTAAAATAGCTGTTAGTCCTGTTGGACAAAGTCAATTAGGAGAGGGATTAGAAAGGACTAAGGGCTTGTTGGATAAAGTAGATATTTTATTTGTTAATCAAGAAGAAGCTGCCCGATTAGTTCAAATAGATTTTAATCAAGAAGATGAGATTTTTAAAAAATTAGATGAATGGGTTAACGGAATTGTTGTTATGACCAAAGGACCCAAAGGAGTTGTTGTTTCTGATGGAGAATATCATTATTCAGCTGGTATTCCGAAATCTGGTATTGTTGATCGAACTGGAGCCGGCGATGCTTTTTCTTCGGCTTTTTTAGCTGGTTATATGGAGAAAGAAGATATAGTTAATGCTATTCAGTTAGCTACAGCCAATGCCACTTCTGTTATACAAGAAATGGGCGCTACTAATGGATTGCTTAAAAAAGGTGAATGGGGGGAATGGGAAAAAGTTGAGGTTAAGAAAGATAAGATATGAAGCCAGAAATTAGTAAATTAGCTAAGTTATTAAGAACTTCTGATGAAGTTGTTTTAGAATTGGAAAAGAAGATGGAGCAGATTAGCGGTAAAAAGGGAGTGATTGAAAAGATTGTTGAAGAAAATGATAAAGCAGTTAAGAGAGTATTAAAACAACTTAAACTAAAAGATGATTCTCTGGCTGAATTAGTTTTCGCTGGTTTAATTAATAAAGTCAAGGAAGTTGATAAAGCGCTTTTAGATAGATTTTATAAACCAGAAATTTCTACTGAAAAAGGTTGTCGTAGCTTAATCAATGTAGCTAAAGAATTAACTGGTGATTTATCTGGGTTTTTTCTTAAACAGGAAAAAGCTAAAGAGTTATTTCGTTTGAATCCGCCTAAGCAAGTTATGGCTAGTTTGGGTTATGGCAGTGATTTAGAGAAGATGTTAGTTCAGGAGGATATCTTTGAACTCTTTGCCGCTTTAAGGATTGTTGAAGATAGTCATTGGATGAACGATGTTTTTTTAAAGCCCTATCAAGATTTAACCAAAGACGATTTTGAGAAAAGAGATATCAAGGTTATGGTTTTACCGGAAAAATGGGTTGGTATTGGTCAAAAGTTTTTAGGTAAAAAACTTCATCATATGAGTCATTTAAAAGAAATGGGGTTGGTTTTTATTATCCCAGTAGTTGAACAACATCCAGGAGAGATTATTTATCTTTTTTTTATGACTCTTCACTATATCTACGAAGTTGATTGGCACGCTCGACTTTTTGAGCGTTATAGTAAAGAATCTGATTTTGTTAAAAAAATGATTGGAGCCTTGAAAGTTGAAACTAGTGGTCTGTCTCTACCAGATCATGGTAAAATGAGTTGGCGGATAATTCCTTCATATTTAGCTAAAAAAGATAAACAGGATCCGAGATTGGCTGAGCCGCATATTAATCCTGAGGCCTGGCACTATTCTAGAGCAGCTGAAACAATTTGGAAATTTGCTGATCGATTTCCAGAAACAGGATTAGGTTTTTGGAAGGGATTAGAAGTATCTGGTGATTGTTTTCCTTCTAATGGTTCAGAAAACTTAATTAGTTTTGATTTATTTGATAATGGAATTTCTTTATTACAACAAATCGGTTTTGAATCCAAATATCTTTATCATCAGCAAGAAGCATTATGGAATAAGGTCTTTAGCGAGTATATGGGTGAGGAAACTATGGATAAATTGATGATGGATAATCTAGATAAGGGATTTATAACATTATAATTATGCTGGATATATTTAAAAAAGCGCAAGAGAATAAATATGCTGTCGGAGCCTTTAATGTCTCTAATTTAGAACAGATTAAGGCTATATTTTTAGCTGCTCAAAACTTAAAAAGTCCTATTATTATTAGCGCCTCAGAAGGGGAGGCTGAATTTATTGGCAAAAAGCATCTTAGAGCTATTATCGACTCTTATAAAAAAGAAACAGGCGTAGAGGTTATCTTACATCAGGATCATGGAAAATCTTTTGAGACTATTAAAGATTCAATAGATGCTGGATATGATTCAGTTCAATTTGACGGTTCTAAATTGAGTTTTGAGGAAAACATTGAAAAAACTAAAAGAATTGTTGAATATGCTCAGAGTAAAGGGGTTAAGAATGTTGAAGCTGAATTTAATCATTTAGAAGGTCAATCAGCTTTAATTGAAAAGATTGAACTTAAAAAAGAAAACTTTACTGATCCTAGTCAGGCTAAAGATTTTGTTGAGAGAACGGGTGTTGATGCATTAGCCGTAGTTATAGGCAATCTTCATGGTGTTTTTAAAGATTGTCAAAATCCTAAGTTAGATATTGATAGATTAAAAGAAATAAGAGAAGCCGTTGGTCAGGATGTTAATTTAGTTTTGCACGGCGGTTCTGGTATCGCCGAAGATGATATTAAAGAAGCAGTTAAAAACGGGATTGTTAAAATAAATGTTAATACTGAATTAAGAATGGCTTATACTAATTCGTTAAAGAAAACATTGGAAGATAATCCTGATCAGATTACTCCTTATAAAATAATGCCATTGGTTGTTGAAGCGGTTCAAAAAGTGGTTGAAGAAAAAATTAAGTTATTTGGAAGCGATAATAAATTATGAAAATAAAAATTAACCAAGAAGATTGTATTGGATGTGGTAGTTGTGTGGCTATTTGCCCAGATGTTTTTGATATAAATCAAGAAAATAAAGCAGTTGTTAAAAATACTAATACTGATCAAGGAGAAACTGATCAGGAATGCGCTAAAGAAGCAGTTGAGATTTGTCCAATTCAAGTGATTGAGATTGAGGAGTAGTAAACCCGAGGTCGGACCTTCTTTTGCCGAACCTCTGCTGAGGTGCGGACAAAATAATGTCTGACCTCTAATCATTCTAACGTTATTACAGATCTCTCTTGACCAGAGAGGTCTTTTGAATTAGAATGAGGGTATGTTAGAATTGTCAGTTAAAATAAGGTCTCAATTAGGCCGTCAAACTGATAAAGTCCGGAAACAAGGTTTTATTCCGGCTGTTTTATATGGTCAGAAAGTAAAGAATTTAAATTTATCAGTTAATATAAATGATTTTGAAAAAATTTATCAAGAAGCTGGTGAAAGCACTTTAATTAAGTTAAAGACAGATGATGTTCATGAGAAAAAAGAAAGAGTTGTTTTAATTCATAGTGTTGACAGAGATGCAGTTACTGATCGATTCACTCATATTGATTTTAATCAGATTAAAATGGACCAGGTTATTATTGTAGAAGTTCCATTGATTTTTATTGGCGAATCAGATGCGGTTAAGAGTCAGGGCGGTACTTTGATTAAAAGTATTCAGGATGTAGAGATAGAAGCTTTACCTCAAAATTTAATTCATGAAATTAAAGTTGATATTTCTACTTTAGAAACTTTTGATGATAATATTTATATTAAGGATCTTAAAATTCCAGAAACAGTTAAATTAACAGCTGATCCAGAAGAAGTGATTGTTTCAGTTATTCCGCCTCGAACTGAGGAAGAATTAGGAGAATTAGAAGTAACTCCAACCGAGGAGCTACCAGTTGAAGATGTAGAAGTTGAAAAAAAAGGTAAAGACAAAGTAGAAGTTGAAGAGGAACAATCTAAGGGGGAAGATGAACAAAAAGAGTAATCAAATTATTGTTTCTTTATTGATTATTTTAGTAGCTCCTTTATTTACTCAGGCAGCTAGTATTGATGACTTAAAACAAGACCTAGAAAATCAGATTAAGCAGAAACAACAGGAAATTAATCAATATCAGGATAGTATTAGTCAGAATCAGCAAAAATCCAAAACTCTTCAAACTGATATTAAAATTTTAGAAGATCAGATTAATAAGGTTAGATTAGAGATAAATCAGATTGATTTAGTTATTCAAAAGAGTACTTTGAACATTCAAGAAATAGATAGTCAAATCAATGATTTAAAAGATAGAGTTGATCAAAAGAAGGATTTGTTATCTGAATATATTCGAACCATGGCCTATTATGATCAGGAAACTCTTTTGGAAGTTATTCTAAAGAATGAGAAGTTTTCTGATTTTTTTGATGAATTAAATTCTTTAGAAAATATTCAGGAGCAGATTCAAAGTATTTTGATAGTTATTCACGAATTAAAAGGAGAACTTCAGGAACAAAAAGATGAGATGGAAGGACAAAGAAGTGTTCAAAATAGGTTAAAAACAGTTCAATTATCTCAAAAGAGAGATGTTGAAAACAAGCAATGGCAAAAAGAAGATTTACTTGATAAGACTAAAGGAGAAGAATTTCTTTATCGACAGATGATTCAGAACAATCAGAAAGAAATTAATTATATTAAAGACCAATTAACTTTATTAGATAGGTATAATATTACTTTAGATGATGCTGTCCAAAATGCTATTTATGCCGGGACTAAGACTGGAATCAGACCGGCTTACCTTTTGGGAGTTTTAGAAAATGAGTCTCGTCTTGGATTAAATGTTGGGACGGGAAATTGGATAGATGATATGTATCAATGTAATATTAATCGTGGATATATTACAATGGGTAGTAATTTAAAAAACGCCTTTTTGCAAATTTGTGAAGAATTAGGTTTAAATCCAGATTTACAGTCTGTTTCAGCTAAGCCGACTGCTTATACGGGATGTGGTGGGGCTATGGGAATAGCTCAATTCATGTCGACTACTTGGTTATCTTACAAGGATAGAATTGCTGCTATTACTGGTAATAATCCTCCAAATCCTTGGAATTTTAAAGATGCTTTTACGGCTTCGGCAATTAAATTAGCTGATGCTGGCGCTACTTCAAAAACGTATGAGGCTGAAAGAAAAGCTTACGCTATTTATGTTGGTGGGAAGTATTGGCAAGGATTATTGTCAGTCGCTGAAAGAGCAATGGTTTATGCAGCACAATTCCAAAAAGAATATTTTGATTAAAACCTCCCAAAAACTCTTGACAAATTTATGTGGGTATGCTATGCTTACGACAGATGGTGAATCGGTCCAAAACCCTTGCCCGCCACCGCGTTGCGTAATGATCGCTCGCTGGGATTGGGTCAGGCACGTAAGGTCTTCATCGCCCGCCGTAAGCCCCCCCCTTGTTAGTGAAGTGCGGGACTATGGGGGTGATATTAGGCCACATATAAAAGGATCGATTCACCATCCATCCTTTTTAAAAAATATTAGCTGGCAGTAGTGTGGGAATCTTGATCCTTCGGGAGTTCTATAATCCCTCCTTAATAGAACGAGCCTTGTGCTCAAGGGATTCCCACTCTACTGCTTACTAGTTGTATTAGTAACAGGAATATCTATTTTATGTCTTTAATTGGGTCTAACTTGATTATTAGCTAAAAAAGATATTGATTGTTTATCTGTTTTTAACAGAAAAACAATGTTCTCTTTTGAACAAAATATATTACAAAAGCCCCCTTTGGGGGCTTTTGTAGTAAAAGAACTATGTTTATTTTTTTACCAAGCAACAAGAACACTATATTGTTCTAAATTCTGTAATTGCTCGGGAGTTAATTCAAGTGAAGCATCAATTGCTTCTTTAATTAAGTCTTCAGAAAAGGTGATTTCTTCACCAACTTCTAATGATTTTGAACCAATGTTGTCTTTTAAATAATCTTCGATATAGATTTTGTGTTCGTTAGTTAAATCCTGAGAGTGATCCTCAAGATAATCTCCAAGAGCTCTTCGAGCTAAATGAGTGACACCGTCTCCAGGGGCTGCTTTTTCAATAATTTGACTGCCTTCTTTTCTGCCTTCAGGTATTATTTTATCAATAAGAGTTTCTTTTTCGGTTATAACTAATTCTTGTTCAGGAATAGGTGTTTGTTCTTGGATACTATCTAAATCTCCTTCAGAGAAAAGATCTGTTTGTTTGCTTTGTTGGCTAGTGTAAAGATAGATACCACCAGCTAAAATAGCTAAAGCAATAATTGGCAGGATTACTGAACTACCATACTTATTAATCCAATTTCTGAACTTATTTTTATGATTAACTTGGTTTTCAAAGCCAAATTGAGGACCGCCCATATTAGAGTTGTTAGGGGTATCGAATAGTCGAGGATTTTCTACATTGGTTTGTAAAGGATCTGATTGAACATTCTTGTCTTGATTTATCATAACTTAATAACTTTTCCCGCTTAGCGGGGTTTTAATAAATCGACCTTTCCCTCCCTCAAATTGTTAAGCTTATTATATTTCAATCACTACTGGTAAGACCATTGGACGTCTCTGGGTTTTAGTATATAGGAATTGGCTAACTTTGTCACGAATATTGTCTTTGACATTAGTCCAACTAGTCCTTTGTTTTTCAGAAGTAGCTTGTTTAATAATAGTTTTGACTTTATCTCTGGTTTGATCTAGTAATTCTTTGTTTTCTCTTAAATAGACGAAACCACGTGAAATGATATCTGGTTCTCCGCGTACCTGGCCAGTTTTTCTATCAACAATAGCTATTATTACAAACATACCATCTTCGGCCATGGCTTGTCTATCTTTTAAAACAACCTGACCAACATCGCCAACACCTAATCCATCAACCATTACATAATTAGCTGGTACCCTTTCTTTAGATAGTCTAATAGAGTTCTGGTTTAAAAGAACAACGCTACCATTATTAGTTACCATAATATTCTTTGCAGGAATACCAACGCTTTCAGCAATTTCTCCATGTAATTTAAGCATGTAAAAATTACCATGAATCGGGAAAAAGAATTTAGGTCTAATCAGATTAATCATCATTTTAAGGTCTTCTACTTGAGCATGTCCGCCAGCATGAATATCCATCATTTGATAATGATAGACTCGAGCGCCTTGTTGCCAAAGAACATCTTTTAAGTTTTGGACTGATCTTTCGTTGCCTGGTACAGATGAAGATGAAAAGACAACAGCATCTCCTTTTTGGGTTCGGACAAAACGGTGTTCTCGGTTGATAATACGCATTAAGACAGCATTGCTCTCGCCTTGACTTCCAGTACAAAGAACGACTATTTTGTCATCTGGGTAGTCTTTGACAGCATTAATCTTTTGTAGTGTCCCTGGTTGAGCATGAAGATGTTTTAATTTCTTAGCTAATTCAACATTGGCTTTCATACTGTATCCATCAACCATTACTTTACGGTCATATTTTTCAGCTAGGTTGATTATTTCTTGAAGACGGCTAATTAAAGAAGCAAAAGTAGAGACGATAATTCGTCCTTTAGCTTCTCTAAAAATCACTTCTAAATTATCCTGGATTTCTTTTTCTGAGATAGAATGACCTGGTTTTTCTGCTCCGGTACTGTCTGACATTAAAGTTAAAACTCCGCCATTAGCAACTTCAGTAATTCTAGAAATATCAGCTGGTTTATCCCCAATAGGACTGTGATCAAATTTAAAGTCGCCTGTATGGACAATTCGGCCTACTGGTGTATCAATAACTACTCCTAAACCATCAGGGATATTATGATTAACATGAAAGAATTCAATCTTAAAGCAACCTAATTTGATCTTACTATCCTTATTAATTAAATGAATATCTAATTTAGGCGCTCCTGGAAAATCAATCTGTCTTTTTTCAATAATGCCGGCTGTTAAAGGAGCGGTATAGATAGGTGGATTGCCTAAACGACTCATTGAATGGGGGATAGCCCCAATATGGTCTAAGTGGCCATGAGTAATGATAACTCCTTTAATTCTGTCTCTTTTGTCTTTGAGATAGGCAGTATTAGGGATGATATAATCAATACCGGGCATATCCTCTTCAGGGAACTGTAAACCCATATCAATAATAATTATATCATCGTCATATTCAAAAAGCATCATATTGCGTCCAATTCCTTCCAGTCCACCCAGAGGGATAACGCGTAAACTTTTTTGTTTAGTCATATTTTTGTTTTTTCCTTATTTATTAACTAAAGGGCAAATCCCTTAGTTTTGTTAGTGCCGAAGGTGGGATTTGAACCCACAAGCCCTAAAGGGCACACGGTTCTGAACCGTGCATGTTTGCCAGTTTCATCACTTCGGCCGTAGCCTAGAGGTCCGATACTCTTGATGAGGTCCGACCTCAGCAGAGGTCCGACCTCTAGATACAATTCCGCCACTTGCCCTTGACTAATAGTCTTAAATTGTATTAACTAAAGATAAGATTATTCCCGAACACGGAAGTTTAGTTCTTTAACTTTTTTAAAGGAGGTCGGAAGATAGGAAGAGAAAGCCATGGTTGATAAACTTTGTATTTTAGCTGTTTGCCTGATTGCAATTACTCTTTGGTTAATGCCTGGTTACTAATTAGAGCCCGATTCGGAATAAATCCGATGAGGGCTCTTTTATTTTTTTAGTGTCATTCCCGCGAAAGCGGGAATCCAGATTATATTTTACTGGATTATCGGGTCAAGCCCGATAATGACAATAGAACTACATCTTCCACTTATATTTTTGTGGATTTTTAAGAAAGTCTAGTTTTTTGAGATCTTTAACTAAAGAATATATTTCCTTGCCTTTTTTTATTCCAAACTGTTCTATCAAGCGATTTGGCTCCATAAACTTTAATTCAGGAATATGTTGGTAATGAAGATTCTTTTGCCATTCAACTTCACCTTTTGGTCCTTGAAGGGCAAAATAGCTAAAACCTTGTTTTGAACGAAAAGGTTTGTAGATATTAGAACCAAAATCACGACAAATCCAATTAGCATTTTTTAATTCTTTATCTGAAGCATTAATCATTAAATGCTCATAATTAGGTGGGATAATAACTAAATCATCTTTATTGGCTTTAACTGCATAAATATCTTTAATCTGATCTCCATAGGAGTCTTGAATTAAGAAAATAGCTTGACCTGATAGAACTTGATAAATTTCAGGGTATGTTATTTTAGTATCTGGGACTAAGGGATGATCATGTCCAGCTGTTTTGTTAAATTCTTTGCCTAGCATAATTGGAGGCATAATAGTAATATCATATCTAAGGCCTGCTTTCTTGATTGTTTGATACTCTTCTTTGTTCATGAAAATATCTCGGTACATGTAGTAAAGTTTTAAATCAAGAGCTGTTTTAGCCCATTCTTGATCAAAAAGAACATCAGTCATTTCTGCTAAGTAACGAATACTAGGGATTATTTTTTCTAAATTCATAATTTTTATTCTATTTTATCCCGCAATACTGCGGGATGACCATTTTATAACCAAAATAAGTTTTGGACAAAATCGTCATTTCCAAACTCGGTCTATTCTAATAAACCAGTTTTCTATTTGAGAAAAACGATAAGAAGGTTGAGCTAGTTTTCCTATCTCAATTCCTCTAACTTTTTTATTAACAGGATAAAGATAAGTTGGACTATAAAGGAAGACAGCTGGGGCATCATCAATAAGTAGTTCTTGAAATTTGGCATATTTCTCATTCTGTTCCTCTTGGTCTGTAGTTTGTCTGGCTTCTTCTAGTAATTTATCAACTTTACTGTTTTCATAGAAAGCTATGTTTAAACCAGGGTCTTTTTTTTGAGTTGAATGCCAAAAGGCGAAAGGATCTGGTTGAGCGCTTAAAACTTCACCAAAAAGCAAAGCTTGATAATCACGGGGTCTTAAATATTCTTGTTGAATATCAGTAGCTTCAATGATAATTAAATTAATTTGAGCGCCGATTTTTTCCCATTGTTCTTTTAATATTTCAGCTGTTTGCTGGAATTCGGGCCAATTACTAGCGACTAAATCAAATTCTAACTTTGTTTCTTGGTTGTTAATTGTCTTTTCTCTGATATTGTCTTCGTCTTCATCTTTCCAACCAGCTTCTTCTAAGATATTTTGAGCGTGTTCTAGAGCAAAATCATATATCTTAATATTTTCACTGTAACCAGGCCAATTTTTTAAAAGAGGCGAATCAACAATTTGACCTTGATTAGTTAAAACTTTTTCAATAATTTCTTGTTTGTTTGTTGCGTATGATAGGGCTAAACGAACTGTCTTATCAGCTAAAGCTTTATTTTTGGTTTGATTAAAAAAGACAGCGTAGTAAATAGGTAAATCAATTTGATGAATTTGAACATTATTCCTTAAATTTGATTGATTACTTGATGAAAGAAAGCTTAAACCATTAATTTGTCTTTTCTGATAAGCTTTAATTAAATCTGTTTGATTCTCGTAGAAAAGAATAGATATATTTTTAATATATGGACCATCGCCTAAGTAATAGTTTTCATTACGGATGAATTCCATTGATTTAACTTGACCATCGTCATTTTTCTTGAATTCCTTGAATTGATAAGGTCCAGAACCAATTGGTTTAAGATTGTATTGAGCTAAGGGGAAATTAGTAGCCGAGATACCGGCCCAAAGGTGTTTAGGCAAGATACCAACTGTTAAATTATGTAAAAAAGGAGCGTAAACATTATTTAATTTAATCCGAATAGAAAATTCATCAATTTTTTCTACCTGGACACTTTGCCAATTGTTTTTAAGGGGACTCTTATATTCTGGGTCTTGGATGGTCTTGATTGTAAAAATAACGTCATTAGCTGTTAATGGCTCTCCATCATGCCAAAGAACATCCTTTTTAAGAGTTAAATTATATATTAAGTTATCTTCTTCAATACTATATTCTTCAATTAAATCAGGAATTAAATTACCTTGGCCATCATATTTAAATAAGCTGGAATAGACTAATTGACTTAAATCTCTATCAGCGTCATTTGTTTGGGATAAAATAGGGTTAATGAAGCGGGGTTGGCCGAGAATACCTTCTTTGTAATCTCCGCCTATTTGAGGTAAGATCTGTGTTTTGTTAACGTAAAGATTAATAAGAAGGACAACACTTGAGATTAAAATAAGAGTAAAAAGACCGCGCATAATCCAGCGCTCACGAAAAGGTAGTATTTTAGGCAAACGACACCATTGTTTCCATTTAGGCCATTGGCCACCAGGGACAGAAAAGACTTTTTTAAATGATAACATTAGATAAGTAGATTTAGAAAGCTACTGATTAAGAATAGAGCAGCTAGAATAATACTAACGGTAAAAAGAATCTTTTCAAAACCTCTTTTAGTGTAGTAACTAGTATCGCTACCGCCACCACCACCAAAAAGAGAACCGCCGCCAGCGCCTCTTTGTTGAAGTAAGACGGTAATAATTAAAGACAAAGATATGACTATCTGTGAAATAGTTAAAACTTGTTGCATGATATTTTATTAATCTTTCTTTTTTCGGCCAGTGCCAAAAAACATGTTAACTAAACTGATAATTAGAACGCCCCAGAAATATGACCAGAAGCCAACAATAGTTAATTCTGGAACAAAGTATTCTAAAAGCCACAAAAGGACTATATTGATGATGATAGTGAATAAGCCGAGGGTTAAAACAATTAGTGGGGCAGAGATAAGTTTAAGGATCGGCTTAATAATGAAATTGATCAAACCTAAAAGGAATCCAGCGATGAATAAGGTAAGAAGATCGCCTTCAAAAATAATACCTTTTATTAAATAGTCAGCCACAAATATGGCTAGAGTATTAACTAAGATTTGAACTATAAATCTCATGTTTCTATTATCTTAACATACAAGAAATAAACAAGTCAAGTATTAAAGGTTTGCATAGAGGTCGAAATCTGCATATGAGGTCAGACCTTCAGTAAAGGTCTGACCTCTAAGGTACGGCAAAATAAGGTCCGTGTGTAGAGGTCCGACATTATTTTGTCCGTACCTCAGCAGAGGTCCGGCAAAATAAGGTCTGACCTCTGTTTGAAGGTCTCATCTTTCAGGTCTGACCTTCAAGATATCTACTTCTTTTTCATAATCTTCTGCAACCTAAAAACACTCTTACCCGAAACTTTCATTTTGGGTTTTCTCTTCTTTTCTCTTTTCTGAGCTTTTTTTTTAGCTTTCTCTTCAACTTCTTCTAAATCATTTTTCATGTATTAATTATACAGCTATTGACAAGCATTTTCAAATATGATAGGTTTAGAATAATGACGGGATAGGGAGAGGGTTTAAAAATAACATTTTTTCTTGTTTCTTGATTAATCCTTAACAGAGAAGATCCTCCTTTCATATATATTTCTTATATACAGCTTACATCCTTCCTCCTTTCTCGTCTTTTCATAAATGCTCCCATTCGAATCCAAAAATTTGATTCGAATGGGGCATTTTTCTTTTTTAATTTAAACAAACAAAAAAATCTTGACATATAGATAGATATATTGTTAGTATACAAATTAAGAATCAAGTATCTTCTCGGGTGTGCGTGCATCTTTTTGTCTTGCTTCTATATTAAAATCAAAAAAGATAGGTGGAAACAAGATAATAACAACGGCATTATGGGAAATACAAAAAAAAGCGCTATCAAGATAAACTTGCTTTAGCGCTTTTAAATTTGCATGTATTAATTATACAGCTATTGACAAGTATTTTCAAATATGATAAGTTTTAGAATAATGACGAATTAGGGAAAGGGTTTAAAAATAACATTTTTTCTTGTTTCTTGATTAATCCTTAACAGAGAAGATCCTCCTTTCATATATATTTCTTATATACAGCTTACATCCTTCCTC
>JAHJOV010000005.1 GCA_018820085.1 Patescibacteria group bacterium | reverse complement strand
TACGGTAAATTTTGAAGTTCGCGGAAGCGAACTTTCTTTATTAAATAACAACAAATTAATGCCTAGAAAAAAAACAAAAAAGAAGAAAGTAGTTGCTAAAAAGAGAAAGGTAGCAAGAAAGAAGCCAGCAACTAAGAAAAAGAGTACTCGCAGAAAAAAGAAGAAATAACTATTATTTAGTTGTTACTTGTAAACAAATCCTCTATTTCTGTTGGGGATTTGTTTCGTCTAGAAAGAAAAAATGAAAAACAAAATAGTGAAAGAAGGGGAGTTTGGTCAGGAATTAATTTTGAATCTGTATGACTGTAGTCCGGAAGTAATTCGTTCCCGGAAGAAATTACAGGTATTTGTTGACCGATTATGTAAACTGATTAAGATGAAGAAGTACGGTCGAACCTTAATTCCGCATTTTGGTCATGATAATCCGATTACGGCCGGTTATTCTCTGGTTCAGTTGATTGAAACAAGTTCCATTACCGGTCATTTTTCCGAGCTTTGGAATTCAGTTTATCTTAATGTCTTTTCCTGTAAGTCATTTGACGCGGACAAGGCCGCTCAATTTGCCAAGCAATTCTTCGGCGCCAAAAGAATTAAAAAAAGAGTTATCCCCCGATAACTCTTTTTTAATTGTTACCATAGTTTAATAGTATTCATTGATTATTATAACCCAAAATTGCTTTTTTGGTGATTTTGAGGTAAAGTAGGATTATGTCTATCTTAAATAGATTTTTAGGTGATCCTAATGAGCGAGAATTAAAAAAAATTGAGCCATTAGTAGATGAGATCAATAAGCTCGAATCCAAATTCGAGTCTTTTTCTGATGAACAATTAAAAGAAAAAAGCGAAGAGTTAAAAAAGAAAGCTCATAAAAATTTAGATGATATTTTACCAGAAGCATTTGCTTTAGTTAGAGAGGCAGCTAAGCGAACATTGAACCAGCGTCATTTTGATTCTCAGTTAGTTGGTGGAATTGTCCTTCATCAGGGAAAGATAGCTGAAATGAAAACTGGAGAAGGAAAAACTTTAGCTGCTACTTTAGCTGTCTATTTAAATGCTTTAGCTGGGCAAGGTGTTCATGTTGTCACAGTTAATGATTATTTATCCCGACGTGATGTTAATTGGATGGGTCCGGTTTATCATTTATTAGGTTTAACCTGTTCTTGTTTAAATCATGAAAAAGCATATCTTTTTGAGCCTCAGGCCAAACCTGATGAAAACGAAGTAACTATAGAAATGGAGAATTTGAAAGAAGTTACCAGAAAAGATGCTTATGCAGCAGATATTACTTATGGAACTAATAATGAATTTGGTTTTGATTATTTGCGTGATAATATGGCGCCAAATCTTGAAATAATGGCTCAAAGAGAACCTAACTTTGCTATTATTGATGAAGTAGATAGTATTTTAATTGATGAAGCTCGGACTCCTTTAATTATTTCAATGCCTGATGCTGAATCAACTAAGCTTTATGAACAGTTCTGTCAGATTACCCCTCAATTAAAAGAAAATACTGATTATAATATTGATGAGAAAGCTCGGGCTGCTTCTTTAACTGAAGAAGGTATTAATAAGGTGGAAAAGATTTTAGGTTTAGATAATATTTATGAGCAAGGCGGTATTCGTTATGTTCATCATTTAGAACAAGCTCTTCGAGCTCAGGTCTTGTTTAAGAGAGATAAAAATTATGTAGTCAAAGATGGTCAAGTCATCATCGTTGATGAATTCACTGGTCGGTTGATGCCTGGTCGTCGCTATTCTGATGGTTTACATCAGGCCTTAGAAGCTAAAGAAAAAGTTAACGTTCAACAAGAGAGCAGGACTTTAGCTTCAATCACTTTTCAAAATTATTTTCGAATGTATCAGAAATTATCTGGGATGACAGGGACAGCCATTACTTCAGCTGAAGAATTCCACGAAGTTTACAAGTTAGAAGTAATTATTATTCCAACTAATAAACCAATGGTTCGAAATGATTTATCGGATAGTGTTTATAAAACAGAAAAAGGAAAATTTATGGCCATTGCTCATGAGGTTAAAGAGCGGCATCAAAAAGGTCAGCCAGTTTTAATCGGTACAGTTTCAATTGAAAAAAACGAACTCCTTTCTGCTTATCTGAAAAAAGTTGGAGTTCCTCATCAGATTTTAAATGCTAAGAATCATGAACAAGAAGCTAAAATTATTTCTCAGGCTGGACAAAAAGGAACTGTGACAGTAGCTACTAATATGGCTGGTCGAGGAGTTGATATTGTTCTAGCTGATGGGGTTGTTCAATTAGGTGGTCTTTGTGTCATTGGGACTGAACGACATGAAGCTAGAAGAATTGATGATCAGTTGCGCGGTCGTTCTGGTCGTCAGGGCGATCCAGGATCAAGTCAATTTTTTGTTTGCTTAGAAGATGAATTGATGAGAATTTTTGGTGGTGATCGAATTAAGTCAATGATGGAAATGTTAAAAATACCTGAAGATCAACCTATTGAAAATAAGATGGTTTCTAAAGCAATTGAATCAGCTCAAGGAAAAATAGAGGGATATAACTTTGATATTCGAAAGCATATTTTGGAATACGATGATGTTATGAATAGGCAAAGAGAAACGATTTACAAAAAAAGAAAAGATATTTTGGTTAAGGATGATCTAAAAAAAGAAACCTTAGAGATGATTAGAGAAGAAATTGAAAGGTTTGTTCAATTTCATTCACAGGAAAAAATAAACTATAAAGAGATTGCTGAAATAGCTAAAAGTATTTTTCCAGTTTCTCAAGATGAGCCCTTAGAGAAAATTTTAGAAAATTTAGGAGCCTCAGAAAAAATATCTGAATATCTAATTAAGATAGCTAAGGAAAATTATCAAAAGAAAGAAGAAGAAGTAGAAAATAAAAATATGCGTCAGATTGAAAAGTATGTTCTTTTACGAAGTATAGATACGCTTTGGATGGATCATTTGGATAATATGGATCATTTAAGGGATAGTGTCCGGCTTCGAGCTTATGGTCAAAAAGATCCTTTGGTTGAGTATAAAAATGAGGGGATTAAAATGTTCCGAAAATTATTAGAATCTATTCAAGCAACTGTCGTTAATACAATTTATAAAGTATCTTTGGCTCCTGTCTTGTCCTCCGAAGTTTTAACGAAGGCGGGTCAGCAAAAAATTGGACGTAATTCCCCCTGTCCTTGCGGAAGCGGCAAGAAATTTAAAAAATGCTG
>JAHJOV010000034.1 GCA_018820085.1 Patescibacteria group bacterium | reverse complement strand
TGGGAAATAAATATACAGAAATAACCGTTTCGGCGATAATTTTTAGTAAAAATTAATTTAATTGTTGTTAAATAAAATTATTAAGAAACTTCATACCCGAAGTTATTGTTCATATTTCTCGATTTCTTATGCGATTAAAGAGCTTTAGAGTAAAATTCATAGTTTATATAATTCCCCTGATTCTTTTTGTTTCTTTGTCATTTTTAGGTTTTTTTATCAACCGTTCAAGTCATTTGATTGAACATGGATTAGAAGAATTGGGATCTTCTTTGGTCAGAGATTTGTCCTATTCTGCTCGTTTGGCAATAGCTTCCGAAGACGAAGTTCTTATTATGCCATTTTTGCAAGGGATTTTTAAACAAGAAGATATTATTTTGGTTGTCCTTTATAATCAAGATGGTAATATTATTATTTCCCAAAAAAAAACAGAAATTGAAGAAAGGATGCCCAAGGAAGTAATGGAGGAATTGTCAAAAAATGGGGATATTGTAAAAAGATTCGGTCTTACTCAAGAAGGAAAAGAGATTTATGATTTCTTTGCTCTTGTTTCCATAAGCGGGGAGTTAGTTCCTATTGCGCAAATGGAAGAAGAAAAAATCGGTGGTTTTGTCAGAGTAAGTTTGTCATTAGAAGAGGTGGCTGTTCAAAATAGACAAATGTTTTTTATTGGTCTGGCGATCACTATTTTACTTATTCTTTTAGGATTGGTCATCTCTATTTTTTTAGCTAAAAGAATGGGAGAACCCATCGATCAACTTACCAAAGGGGCGGAGATTATTGGCGGAGGAAATCTTAATTATCGGATTAAGATAAAGACGGGTGATGAAATAGAAGAACTGGCTGATTCTTTTAATCAAATGGCAGAAAACTTAGAACATTTTAAATTAGTTATAGAGGAATCTAAAGCTAACTTGGAAATAAAGGTTGAGGTCAGAACTAAAGAATTGAGAGAATTAACCGAAACCCTGGAAGAACAAGTCAAAGAAAGAACCAAAACTCTTCGGGAGAGAGTCAATGAATTAGAGAGATTCCATAAACTAACTATTGGTCGAGAACTAAGAATGATCGAACTAAAAAAAGAAATTAAAAACAATAAAAAAAGAAATTAAAAACAAAAGATAAAACAATTAAATTAATGTTAGAAGACCAAGAAATCCAAAAAATATTAGAAATAAAGGGCCTAGTTAGGGGAGTGGTTTTTCAAACCGATCGAGAGTATGTTTTAGAGGAAAAAGGCGAAGCTGGTCTTAAAAAATTAGAGGAGGAGATTAAGAAGACCGGTCAAGCTATTAAATATCGGAAAGATTTCAAAACAACTGATTGGTATCCTTTGGGTTGGCGCATTTTATCTTTATTGGTTATCCAAGAAACTTTCGACTGGGGCGAGCAGGAAATATTTAAAATGGGCGAGGTTGCCCCTAAACATTCTTTTATCGTTAAAACCATTTTGAGATATTTTATTTCTTTGGAAAAAACTTTTGCTGAAACCGCTAAATATTGGGAAAAACATTATTCAATCGGCAAACTAGAGGCTCCGGAAATAGATATAAAGAAGCACCATTTAGTTCTCCGGCTCAGTGACTTTAAAAGTCATCCTATTCTTTGTATTTATTACCGAGGATATTTTAAATCCTTAACCAGCTTAATAATTAGAGCGAGCCAAATAAATATTCAAGAAACTAAATGCGTTAATAAAGGCGATCAATATCACGAGTTTGTTATTGATTGGGAATAACCCATAATCTATTATCAGTTTAATGAAGAGAGAAGAAGATTGTTTTATATCACAACAAGCAAGAGAAGATTTGGAAAATCTGGAAAGATATATTGAAGAACTTTCTGGTTTTTTGCCTTTGCCAGTTTGCACAATTAATCCAGCCGGACTGATTATCGATGCTAATCAGGCATTTAAGGATTTAACCAAACATAAAGAATCATATATTATTGGTCAGGGAATAGAATCTCTTTTTGAAGATAAAAAATTAGTCAGAGATTTTTTAAAGCGAGTTTTTGAAGAAGAGAAAGTTGAATATCAAGAAATGGTTTTGTGTTTTCAGGATAAATGTGATATTACGGTAAATGTTTCTGCCAGGGCAAGAAAAGATTCTCAAGGGAATATCATTGGTTGTTTTTGGGCTATTTTTGATATTAGTGAACTTAAAAAATTACAGGAGAATTTGGAAAAAAAAGTGGAAGATAGAACTAAGGCATTAGAAGAAGCTAAGAGCTCTTTGTTAAATATATTAGAAGACACGGAAGAGGCGAGAAAGAATATTGAACAGGAAAGAAATAAAACTAGAGCGATTTTAGTTAATTTGCCCAATGGTTTGATTGTTTTTGATAAACAGGGGAGGATTATTCAGATTAATTCTGAAGCAGAAAGAGTTTTAAATTTGAAAGAAGCAGACGTGCTTAACAAAACAATCAGTCAGGTTTCTAAATCTCCCAACCTAACCAAGCTTTATCAGACTCTGGGCGGAAAGATAGAATGGACTGGCCAGAAATACGAATTAGTTTTGGACGAGCCTCTTCAGAGATTTTTCCAGGTTTCAATTGCCCCGGTGGTAATTAAAAAAGAAGTAGTCGGTTTAATGATTGTTTTGCATGATGTTACTCGGGGAAAAGAAATTGAACGGCTTAAAACCGAATTTGTTTCTATTGCCGCCCATCAATTAAGAACTCCCCTTTCGGCTATAAAATGGTCTTTAAAGATGCTTTTGGACGGAGATGTTGGCAGTTTAATGCCAGAACAGCTCGATTTTTTAAAAAAAGGATATGAGAGCAACGAGAGAATGATTACTTTAGTCAATGATTTGCTTAATGTGGCACGAATTGAAGAAGGGCGTTTTGTTTACGATTTAACCAGCCAATCTTTAGAAGAAATTATTAAGAAGGAAATCGATGAATTAAGCAAAGTAATTGCGAAAAAAAAGATCAAGCTTATTTTTGATAAACCAAAGCGAACTTTACCCAAAGTCGAAGTTGACAAAGAAAAAATTAGTATTGTCATTCAAAATCTTTTGGATAACGCTATTCGTTTTAATAATCCGGGCGGAAAAGTGACAATTTCAATGGAATATGATAAAATTAATCTAAAGGTGATAGTTAAAGACGATGGAATTGGAATTCCCAAAGATCAACAAAAAAGAATTTTTGACAAGTTTTTTAGGACGAATAATGCGATTAGATTAGAAACTGAAGGAACTGGTTTAGGTTTGTTTATTTGTAAAAATATTATTAAGGCTCATGGCGGCAGAATTTGGTTTGAGAGCGAAAAAGATAAAGGAAGTATTTTTTGTTTTACCTTACCTATTAAGTCGTAAATCAAAATTATGAAAAAAATCATTATTATTGAAGATGAAGAGACCTTATCAAATCTTCTTCAGAGAAAGTTGATCCAAAAAGGATATCAAGTTGAAGTAGCTAAGGACGGTCAGGAAGGGTTGGAAAGAATAAAAGCCAACAAGCCGGATTTGATCCTTTTAGATATTGTTATGCCCAAAATGGGTGGCTTTGAATTAATGGAAAAAGTTAGACTGGATGAAGAATTAAAAAAGATTCCTATTATTATCATTTCTAATTCTGGCCAACCGGTTGAATTAGATCGGGCTAAAGAATTAGGGGTTAGGGATTGGCTAATTAAAACTAACTTTGATCCTCAAGAGGTGGTCGATAAGGTTAAAAAGCAATTAGATTAATCTTTTAATCATTAAAAAAATATTATGTCTAATAATTTAGAAAATAAAGAAAAAAAATTATCTATTTTAGTGATAGAAGACGATAAATTTCTACGGGAGCTTTTAGTCCGTAAGTTAGAGGGGACTGGTTTTAATATCTTAATAGCGGTTGACGGACAAGAGGCTTTAAAAAAAGTAAAAGAAGAATTACCTCAATTAATTTTGTTGGATTTAGTTCTACCCAGCCTTGATGGATACGATATTCTTAAACAGATTAAACAAGATCCTCAAACCAGCAAAATTCCAGTTATTATTTTAAGTAACCTTGGACAAGAAGAGGAGGTAAAAAAAGGATTAGATTTGGGGGCGAACGATTATTTGATTAAGGCCCATTTTACGCCTGATGAAATCATTAGGAAAGTTAAAGCTGTTTTAAAGAATAATTAATTTTGTTTCAATGACTAATAAGAGACTTATTACTATTCCATTGTTGGTCATTCTAGCCGCGGGGCTAGTTTTTATTTGGCAAAAAAGTGATCGAACAATTGAAATTGACAGTCAATTGGCTCAATTAATTCCAGTTGAAGGAGAGGGTCTTAGTCCTTTAAGTGGTCTTTCCTGCCAGAATTATCAACAAAGACCTTTGGCTATAGTTTTAGCTAATGATCCAGTCACCAGACCCTTATCTGGACTTTCTCAAGCTGATTTAGTTATTGAAATGCTAGTTATTACTAATAGTATTACTCGATTAATGGCTTTCTTTGTTTGTAATCAGCCAGAAAAAATTGGTTCTTTAAGAAGCGCTCGTCACGATTTCATTCCCTTAGCTCAAGGCCTCGATGCTATTTTGGTTCACTGGGGTGGTTCTCATTTTGCTTTGGATAAATTAGATGCTGGAATTATGGATAATATTGATGCTTTGAAAAATCCATATAATTCTTTTTATCGAGATAATAGTAAACCTCAACCTCATAATGGTTTTACTTCAATAGATCGTTTAACTAGCGCAGCTTCAAAATTAAATTATCGTTCAACTAATCTTTTTGAAGGGTATTCTTTCATTAAAGAAAATAATCAAGGGGCGGTTAATAGGGTTTTAGGAATTGGCTATTCCCGCCCTTATTACGTTTCTTATCAATATGACTCCGGTACTAATTCATATCTTCGTTACAGAGATAATTTAAGAGAAATGGATGTTAGTAATGATAAACAAATTGAAGCTAAAAATATTGTTGTCATGAGGGTTTTTTCTAAACAGATTGAAGGACCGGATTACAATGATCTTGATCTTGAAGGGGGTGGCGATTGTCAAATTTATCAAAACGGAGTAGTCCTTGACTGTACTTGGCAGAAAAGTGAGATTAAGCCTTTTAGTAAACTTAAATTTGTAGATAGCGATGGTCAAGAAATTCCTTTTGTTCCTGGTCAAACTTGGATTGAAATAGTTGAACCAAATCAAGAAGTAACCTGGAATTAAAATCTAGCTTGTTATTTTATTTTTTTCTCGCGCTTTAGCCCTAAAGGGCGCCCTACGCTCTCAAAAAAAACAAAATAACTCGCTATAATATATATAAAAAATGCTTATTTTACTTTATGGCGAGGATACCTTTCGCTCACGCCAAAAATTAAATCAGATTATTGAACAATACAAGACTAAACATAAGACCGGTCTTAATTTGGTTTGTTTTAGAGAAAATAGTTTGGATTTTGATAAGGTTAAACAAACTATTGAATCGGTTTCAATGTTTGATGAAAAAAAGCTATTGATTATAGAAAACATTTTAAAAAACAAAAGTTTTTCTGAAGAATTTTCCAAATACATTACTAAGAGTAAATTAAAAAACAATGATGATGTTATTGTTGTTTTGCATCAAGAAGGGAAGTTAACTAGTCCTTCTTACAAAAATAAGGCCAGCATGGTTGAAGAATTCAAATTATTAAAAGGGATAGAGTTAATTAATTGGTTGAAGAAGGAAGCAACTAAGAATATAATTAATATTAGTCCCATAGCAATTAGTAAATTAGTTGCTTATGTAGGTGATGATTTATGGCAATTGAGTAACGAGCTCAATAAATTAGGGAGTTATAAAGCGGGACAAATAATTGATGAGCAAGACATAGATTTATTAGTTAGAGCTAAATTAGATACTAATATTTTTAAAACCATTGATGCTTTAGCTAGAAGAGATAAGAGATCTGCTTTTAAATTCTTGCATCAGCATTTGGAACAAGGCGAGAATGAAATTTATTTATTAACAATGTTTACTTATCAATTAAGAACTTTAATTAAACTTAAAGATTTAATGGAGAGAGGTACTTCTTATTACGATCTAGCTAAAAAGGCAGGACTTCATCCTTTTGTCGTTCAAAAGAGTTCAGATCAATTAAGGAATTTTAGTTTAGATCAATTAAAGAAAATCTATCGGAGATTATTAGAAATTGATTTAGGAATTAAAAAAGGCCGCTGGGATGGCCCAACCGCCTTAGATCTCTTAATCGGGGAGATTTAATCTATTTAATCTTCTCAACAATTTTTTCAAAGATTTTTGGTTCTTTTTCTGCTAAGTAGGCAAGTATTTTTCGGTCAATTTCAATATTGGCTTTTTTTAATTTATTAATGAATTGGCTATAGGCGATTCCGTGAGATCTTGAAGCAGCATTAATCTTTATTTGCCAGAGACGTCGAAAATCACGTTTTTTGGCTTTACGGTCTCGGTAAGCATAAGTTAAGGCATGTTTAACAGCATCCTTAGCTAATTTATACTTGGATTTACGTCCCCACTTGAAGCCCTTAGCTTGCTTGAGAACATTCTTTCTTCTTTTGTGGGCCATAACGCCTCTTTTTACTCTGGTCATACTATTAAAAAACCAAATTATATGTTTGGTAATATTTTTCTAATCTTTCTATTATCAGCTGGCGAAATTCTGTTATCTCTTCTTTTATTCCGGGTTTGATTACCTGATTCTTTGGCGTTGAAATGTCCTTGATGGGTTTTCCTTGCGAGTATTTTCTTTCGGCCAGTTATTTTAATTCTTTTAAGTAAGGCTTTTCTTGTTTTTAATTTTGGCATTATTTTTTATTTCCGCTTGTAAGGGATTCTCCAATAACTATACTTAATCCTCTTGGCTGTTTTCTAATTTCTTGATCAATTTTTGTCTCTGTTGGGATTGATTCAATAAATTGTTTTAATTTTTCTTTAGCTAAATCAAATAGACTTTTTTCTCGCCCTTTAAGAATCATTTCAACTCTGACTTTGTGACCTTTGCTAAAGAATTTCTCTATTTGTTTAATTTTAGTATCCAAATCATGTTTTCCAGTTCTCATACTGATTCTAATTCCTTTAGTTTCAATATTTTTTTGTTTAGAGCGTTGGTCTTTCTCTTGCTTGGATTTCTGGTATTGGAATTTGCCGCTATCCATGATTCGACAAACAGGCGGTTTAACATTAGGAGCGATCTCTATCAAATCAAGCCCCGCATCTCTGGCCATAACCAGAGCCTTAGAGGTTTCGACAACGCCAACGTTTTTACCGTCTTGATCAATCAACCTGATAGGGCTAATTCTAATCCAATGATTGATTCGAGTACGTGGTTTCCAAACTCTTTTATTGTATCTTCGTTTGTAAATAGTTTTTAATTTGTTTACTACCCGCCTTCGCTAAAGCTTCGGCGAGGCGATGGTGGAGACGGAGGGAGTTGAACCCTCGTCTAAAAGTTATTCTTTAATAATTCTACAAGTTTAGCTTGGTTTAAATTAGAGAAAGAAGAACTAAAAGCCAAGCAAAATATTCTTAATTCTCGTCTCAAGGTTTTTAATAATTAGCCAGAGACAAAACTAATTATCTATCCTGAAAAAATAACACCCGTACTCCCTATCAGGAATTAAGAGTTTGGATGGCTACTGACTTTAAGCAGTAGCAAAAGCTAAATTAGGTTTAGCAGTTGTGTTTGTGTAATGTTTAGTCCCGTTACGCGGGAACTTGCGTATTAAAGAGGAAAACTTTCATCGATGCCCGTCATCCCCGATTTTTAAGAGCTCGGTCAATACTTCTTTTAGTTTCGCGCTGTTTAATCTTTTCTCTTTTATCTATTTTACCTTTGCCTTGACCTAAGGCAAATTCCAGTTTAACTCTATTGTGTTTAGTATAGACCCGCAAAGGGACTAAAGTCAAGCCTTTTTGTTTTTTCTTACTAATCAAGCTTTTTATTTCTTTTTTATGGAGAAGTAGTTTTCGGCTTCTAGTTGGTTCATAATCTTCTGGGGTATTCTTGGGTTGATAAAGGGAGACTAAGGAATTAATCAACCATGCTTCTTTATCTTTAATAGTTACATAGGATCCTTTTAAACTCATGTGTCCTTTTTTAATAGCTTTGGCTTCGTGACCGGCTAAAACTAAACCAGCCTCGAATTTTTCCAGGATAGTATAGTCATATTTAGCCCTGCGATTAGTTACTAAAGTAGTCATAGTTCTATTATATCACAAAAGAGAAGGAGCCGAGACATTGACAAATTATCAAGAAAATGATATTGTAATAATAACCTGCTGGTTTCCAGTAGACAATAGTACCAAAACAATTTAATAAAAGGAGAACTGGCTATGAGTAAAAGACAAGTGGTCGGAAGTGTGTCGGATTGGCCTTGGTCTGGCGTACTAAAAGATCTTTTCAGGCAGATACATGATAAGAGTATAACACTCGAGCAGATCAAAAGCATTGTTAGCGGGAATGAGAATAAATTTACCAAGCTTATCTCTGGTGGTGCGGATCTCTTCCTTGATGCTGTGGATGGAACTGAAACCCTGGTAGATGCAGTAGAATATTTTGATGTCATTGATAAATGTTTTAAAGAATGGGGTTTAAATGAGAGAGCAGCAGAAACCCCAAAAACTCCGGTTGCTGTGTATGAGATGATAGGAAACGCGACCTATCCAGAAATGTTTAGCAAGCTGAATGCTGATGTGAAAAAAATATGCCTCACACAGCATCAAATCAAGAACTTTGTAATGAAATATTCCGTTTGGTTACGCAAAGACAAACATTCAACATTTTTCCTATGTGAAGTAAACGGACATTTCTTCGTTGTCGATGTACTGCGTTTAAATTTTAATAGTTATCGTGGCGTGTATGTTCGGCATTTTGGACGCTCTCGCATCTGGGACGCCGAGAGTCGGCGTCGGATCGTGGTTCCAGAACTTTAATGTTAATCCCTTAGATTCTTTTAGGATTTAAGGGATTTTTTTGTACAATCTAAGGTCGGATCTCTGAGAACAGCATTAGTATTGAGAAAAATAAATAAATAAGCTATGATGTGAGTATGTTAAGAAAGAAAATAGAAAAAATAATTGAAGGAGTAGTTGGTCAAAAAACCGATTTGGAACATCCAAATGTGATTGAACACGGTGATTTTTCTACTAATATTGCCCTTAAGGTTAAAATTGATCCAGATAAGATAATTTCTGAATTAAAAGACAATCCTTTATTCGAAAAAGTTGAAAAAGCCGG
This sequence comes from Patescibacteria group bacterium, assembly GCA_018820085.1. Taxonomy (GTDB): domain Bacteria; phylum Patescibacteriota; class Minisyncoccia; order Portnoybacterales; family UBA2143; genus JAHJOV01. The sequence continues at coordinate 54,597 of JAHJOV010000034.1, read as the reverse complement.
TCCTGGTTTTATTAATCTCTATTTATCTCAGAAAGCATTGCAAAGTGAGTTAACTGAAATTTTAGATAAAAAAGACAATTATGGGCAATTGGAAATTGGTCAGAAGAAAAAAGTTCAAGTTGAATTTATCTCTGCCAATCCAACAGGACCTTTAACCGTGGGCAATGCTAGGGGAGGCCCATTCGGCGATGTTTTGGGAAATGTTTTAAAAAAAGCTGGATATAAGGTAGAAAAGGCATATTATGTTAATGATGTAGGTCAACAAATTGTAGCTTTGGGACATTCAGTCTTAAAAGACGATGAAGCTAAATACAAAGGGGATTATATTGATAAGTTAAATAAATTAAATAAAAATAAAGATGTTTTTAAAACAGGACAGTGGGCTGCTAAATATATTATTAAAAATATAATTCGGGAAACGACCAAGCAGATGGGTATTAAATATGATGAGTGGATTTTTGAATCTGATTTGTATAAATCAGGCAAAGTTGATAAAATTTTGGAGTTGTTAGAGAAAAAAGGTTTAATTTACGAGAAAGAAGGAGCTAAATGGTTTAAATCAAAAAAATTTGGCGATAATAGGGATAGGGTAGTTATTAAGCAGGATGGGAATAAGACATATTTGCCCGGCGACATTGCCTTACATTATTACAAGTTTAACGATAAAAAGTTTGCTACAGTCATTAATGAATGGGGCACCGATCACTATGGAGATATTTCTGGGTTAATGGCCGGAGTCGAGGTTATTGGGCACAAGGATAAGCTAAAAATAGTTTTGCATCAGTTTGTGACTATTTTAGAAAAAGGGAAAGCTAAAAAAATGTCTAAAAGGGCTGGTAATTATGTATATATGAATGAACTCTTAGACAAAACAGGGAAGGATGCAACTAGGTTTTTCTTTTTACAAAAATCTCCTGATACACATTTGAATTTTGATTTAGAATTAGCCAAAGAGCAAACAAAGAAAAATCCGGTTTACTATGTCCAGTATGCCCACGCCAGAATTTGTAGTATTTTGAAAAAAACAAAGTCATCAAAATCAGATTTTGGAATGCTAACTCATCCAGCTGAATTAGAGTTAATTAAAGAATTAAGTAAGTTTCCTGAAATTATTGAGGATATAGCGGGGGATTATCAGGTTCAGCGTCTCCCCTATTATTCCCTAGAATTAGCAAATAAATTTCATGGTTTTTACGAAAATTGTAGAATTTTAGGCGAAGATGAAAAAATTGCTCAAGCTAGAATTAGTTTGATCAAAGCAACTAAAATAGTTCTTAGAAATGCTTTGGAGCTAATGGGTATTTCCGCTCCAGAGAAGATGTGATATGGATTTATCAAAAAACGAAGAAAAAATATTAAAATGTTGGCGAGAAGATAAGATTTTTGAGAAAAGTTTAGAAAAAAACAGAGACAAAAAGAAATTTGTTTTTTTTGAGGGTCCGCCTACAGCTAATGGTCGGCCAGGCATACACCATGTTGAAGCCAGGGCTTTTAAAGATGTTATTCCGCGTTACAAAACAATGCGAGGGTTTTTTGTTGATCGTAAGGCTGGTTGGGATGCCCAGGGCTTACCAGTTGAATTAGAAGTAGAAAAACAACTTAGTTTTAAAAACAAAGACGATATTGAAAAATATGGAATTACTAAATTTAATCAAAAATGCAAAACCAGTGTTTGGGAATATAAAGATGAATGGGAAAAATTAACAGAGCGGATTGCTTTTTGGATTGATATGAAAGATCCTTATATTACTTACGAAAATCAATATATTGAATCAGTCTGGTATATTCTTAAAAAAGTCTGGGATAAGAAACTTCTTTATAAGGGATTCAAAATTCTTCACTATTGTCCAAGATGTGAAACAGGACTTTCAACTCATGAAGTATCTCAAGGATACAAAAAAGTCAAAGAAAATTCTGTTTATTTAAATTTCAGAATTACTAAAGGAAACGATAAAGTTAAGAAAAACGATAATATTCTCGCTTGGACAACGACACCATGGACTTTACCTGGCAATGTTGCTTTAGCAGTTGGAGAAAAGATTGATTACGTTAAGATTAAATATCAAGGCAAGAAATATATTTTAGCTAGAAGTAGATTGGAAATAATTGATGGAGATTATCAAATAGAATCTGAATTTAAAGGCAAGGATTTAATAGGCGTAGAATATCAGCCCTTATTTGAAATTGAATCAATTAAAAAAACCGGTAAAAAAGCTTATTATACTGTTCCAGCGGATTTTGTTTCTACCGAAGACGGAACTGGTGTCGTCCATACAGCGGTTATGTACGGTGAAGAAGATTATGAGTTGGGCAAGAAAATAGATTTACCTATGGTTCATACAGTAACTGAAAAAGGATTTTTCATTAAAGATTTAGCTCAATATGATTTATTAAACAAATTTGTTAAAGATAAGGAAATAGAGAATAAGATTCTAGCTCATTTAAAAAAGAGCGGATTCCTTTTTAAAGAAGAAGAATATGAACATGATTATCCTTTTTGCTGGCGCTGTGAGACCCCTTTACTCTATTATGCAAGAGATTCTTGGTTTATTAAAATGTCTAAGTTGCGCAAGAATCTAATAGATAATAACCAGAAAATCTTTTGGGAGCCGGCTCATATTAAAAAGGGTAGATTTGGAGAATTTATTAAAGAAGCCAGGGATTGGGCTTTGTCTCGTGAAAGATATTGGGGGACTCCCCTTCCTATTTGGCAATGTCAGAAATGTGGAGAAATGAAATGTATTGGTAGCGTTAAGGAGCTAGGTAAAAAACTCAAAGATTTGCACCGACCCTATATTGATCAAATTAAGTTTAAATGCAAGTGCGGTGGACAAATGATTCGTGATAAAAGCGTCATTGATTGTTGGTTTGATTCCGGAGCTATGTTTTTAGCTCAATGGGGTTATCCATATCAAAAAGGTAGCCAAGAGAAATTTAAAGAACATTACCCAGCCGACTATATCTGTGAAGCAGTGGATCAAACTAGAGGTTGGTTTTATTCTCTTTTAGCTATTGCTACTTTAATGGAATATGCTGGAGTGATTAAACAAGGCCATTGTTTTAATAATGTTATTTGCCTTGGTCATGTTTTAGATAAAAATGGTAAAAAAATGTCAAAATCACGGGGTAATATAGTAGATCCTTGGGAAATGTGCGACCAATTTGGAGCTGATACTTTGCGTTGGTATCTTTATACTGTTAATCAAGCCGGAGAACCAAAGAAATTTGATGTTAAGAATGTGGCTGATACAAATAGAAGAGTTTTTAGCACTTTGTTTAATTCGTTTGTCTTTTTTGAGACATATAAGGAAAAGAATTTTAAGTCTAAAAAATTAAAATCAGAATATATTTTAGATAAGTGGATTATTTCTCGACTTAACCTATTAAATGATTTAGTTGTTAAAAATCTAGAGAAATATGATGTTGTTTCAGCTGCTCGTTCAATCCAATCTTTTATTGACGAGTTTTCAAATTGGTATATTCGTCGTTCAAGAGCAAGGTTACAAAAATCAAAAGACAAAAAAGATAAAGAAAAAGCAACTCAAGTTTTGTATTCTGTTCTGTTTAATTTGTCTAAAATAATTGCGCCCTTTGCTCCTTTTATAGCCGAAGATATTTATCAAGGATTAAAAACAAACAAAGACGCTGAATCTGTTCACCTATGTGATTATCCGAAAGCCGATAAAAAATTGATTGATTTAGAGTTAGAGGAAAGCATGAAAGAAGTTAGAGAAACAGTTGTTTCAGCTTTAGCTAAAAGAGCCGAACTCGGGATTAAAGTTAGACAGCCATTAAAGGAATTAAGAATTAAGAATAAAGAATTAATTAAGAATAAAGAATTAATTGATTTAATCAAAGAAGAAGTTAATGTTAAAAAAGTTGTTTTTGGGCAGGAAGTTGAATTGGATATTGAAATTACTCCAGAACTTAAAGTAGAGGGAATGATTAGAGATCTAATTCGTTCTATTCAAGGAATGCGAAAAGAAGGCGGACTTAACCCTCAAGATAAAATTATTTTATATTACTCAACTAGTTTAGAATTAGAAAAAATAATTAAAGAACATCAATCAGAAATTGAAGAAGAAGTTACAGCTAAGATAGAACCTAAAGAAGATAAAAAAGGGCTCTTAGTAGAGAAAGAAATTGATCTAGACGGTCAGAAAATTTGGCTGGGGATTCGCTAATTCGCTAATTCGAGGTCGGACCTCATTTTGCCGAACCTTTTCTAATGTTCGGACAAAATGAGGTCGGACCTCTGGACTGCATGTTGTATAAGACAGAGGGGATTATTATTAAAAATTCAAATTTGGGAGAGTTTGATAAATTAATAACTGTTTATACCCAAGATTTTGGTAAATTAATAATCAAAGGGAAAGCAGTTCGGAAAAATCAAGCCAAGCTCAAAGGTCATCTTGAGCTTTTTTTGTATTCTCATTTAATGATTGCTCCGGGTCGAGGATTTGATATTATAACTGGGGCCGAAACAATTGAAAGTTTCCCCTATCTTCATCAGAGTCTACCGTTTTTATTCGTCGCTTATTATTTTTCAGAATTAATTGATAAATTAGTTGCTGGCCCGGAAAAAGACGAACAGATTTGGCAATTGCTTCTGGGTAGTTTTAATCAGCTTAATCAGGAACAAGAAGTTAAGCCAATAATTAGTGGTTTTGAGAGTAAGTTACTGGAATTTTTAGGCTATGGTCAGCAAAATAATTTTATTGAGTTTGTTCAAGAACTAACGAATGATAGAATAAATAGTTATCAACAATTGACAAAGTATTTTTAGTGGTGTAGATTATAGGTATTATCGTAGGTTTAGTGATCGTAGTTCTTTTTTGAAACCGCATGACGCACTGGAGGCCATTATGAGGTTAGAGATGGGGGTTTGAGCGCCACTGGCAGATGGCGCTAACATAAATTATCCTGCTGTGACTGATACTACCCCGTAGACAAACATAGCTCTACGGGGTATTTTTTTTGCCTTTTTTGATGGAGTGTAATATAATTTAGGGTATAGGTAATTCGAGGTCGGACCTCATTTTGCCGAACCTTTTCTAATGTTCGGACAAAATGAGGTCGGACCTCTAGACTAAATGAAGTTAGACGAATTACAAAAAAAATTATACAAACCAGAAGCTGAATTTGAAGATAGATTAGAAGGACCAGAAGCTTTTGATATAGATCGAAAAAGAGAAAAAAAGGATGTAGCTCAAGAATGGCAAAAAATAGAGAAACGACAGTTGTCACCTCAATGGAAAAAGAAAATACGGATTATTAGTATCTCGGTTATAATCGTTTTTTTAATTACAGCCGGGTTTTTTATTTGGCGTGGTTTTACTTCTTTTGATAAAAATGGAGTTGTAATAGAAATTTATGGAGCAGAAAGAGTAGTTAGTGGTGAAGAGGTTAAATATTTAATTAAATATAATAATAATACTCGTTTAGTTTTAGAAAATCTTAAATTAGTTTTTCATTATCCAAAAGACTCAATTCCAGCTAATCAACAAAGTTTAGATGAAACTATTGATTTACCTGATTTAGCGCCTGGTCAAGAAAAAGAAATTGAACTATTAGTTAGAATTATCGGTTTAAGAGGAGAGAATCAAAAAGCCTGGGTTGAGTTGAGTTATCAGCCAGTAGGTATTAGTTCCCAATATACTAATGTGGCAGAATTTATTAGCCAGGTGATTTCTGTTCCTTTAATTTTAGATTTTGATTTACCAGAAAAATTAGTAACTGGTCAGGATTTTGATTTTTCTCTAAGATATTTAAATCAGGCTGAAGTTTCTTTTGATGATATTCGGATTCGGATAGACTATCCAGCAGGATTTGTTTTTGAATCGGCTAATCTTAATCCTTTAGAAGACGAAAATAATAATGTTTGGTCTCTGGGTAAATTAATGGCTGGTGAGCAAAGTAGGATTTCCATTAGAGGTAATATTCAAGGAAAAGAGGGCGAAGTCAAATCATTTAAGGCTCAATTAGGTATTTTTCAAAATGAAGAGTTTACTCCTTATTCTGAAACGGTAGGTGCTTTGCAAATTTCCAATTCTCCTTTGTCAATTAGTCAAACAGTTAACGAAAGTACTAATTATATAGCTCAAGCTAATCAGATATTAACTTATCAGATTAATTATCAGAATACGACCGATATTGGGATCAAAAATGTTGTTATTACTTCAAAACTAGAGGGTAAAGTTTTAGATTTTACTAGTTTGGAGTTAGGAAGTGGTTCTTTTAATGGGGATACTCAGACGATCACTTGGAATGCTAGTAATGTGTCAAATTTAGCCTTACTTGGTCCTTATCAAAAAGGCCAATTAAGTTTTTCAATTAGAATCAAAAATCCTTTGCCGATTAATGGTTATAGTGATAAAAATTTTATTGTTAACAATGAGGTTAAAATTGATTCCCTGGAAGTACCCCTTTCTTTAAAGGATATTGAGATTACTGGACAAAGTAAGATGACAACAAAGATTGCTAGTCAGCTAACTCTTCAATCTCAGGGTTATTATTACGATGATTTAATTACCAATAGCGGGCCGATTCCGCCTAAGGTTAGTCAGACAACTAGTTACACGATTAAATGGCGTTTGGTAAATACAAGTAATGATTTAAAAAATGTTAAAGTAATTGGTTCTTTGCCACCTCATGTTAATTGGAATAATAGGGTTAGTGGTACTGGTTTGACATATAATTCACAGACTGGACAAATAATTTGGTCGGTTGGTGATTTACAAGCGGCTACTGGCGTTCTTCTTCCTGTTAAAGAAGTGGCTTTTCAAATATCAATTACTCCTAGTTTAGCTCATTTGGGTAATTTGGTTGAGTTGATTAGTCAATCTCAAGCTAGTGGTCAGGATAATTTTGTTGATTTAGCATTAACCAATACTGATGAGTCAATTGATACTGATCTGCCAGATGATTTAATGATTTCTCAACAGCAAGGGAGGGTTATTGAATAAAAAAATATGGTGACTATGGAAAAAATTGTATCTTTAGCTAAACGACGGGGTTTTATTTATCCATCTTCGGATATTTATGGTGGTTTTGCCGCGATTTATGATTATGGTCCTTATGGGGTTGAGCTAGAGAATAACATTAAACATGTTTGGTGGCGAAAGGTAGTTCTCCAAAGAGAAGATATAGTTGGTTTAGATTCAGCTATTTTTATGCATCCTAAGATTTGGGAAGCTAGTGGTCATGTAGCTGGTTTTTCAGATCCTTTGGTTGAATGTAAAGATTGTCATACTCGTTCTAGAGTTGATCATTTATTGACGGAAATCAAGATAGAAGCTGATGAAAAAATGTCTGAAGAAGAAATTAACAAGATTTTTTCTGAAAACAAAGAGAAAATTAAATGTCCTAATTGCGGCAAGAAAAATTTTACCGATGCTAAGAAATTTAATTTATTAGTTAAATCCAATCTAGGAAATTTTACCGGTAATTGGGATAAAGAGCCGGCCTATTTGCGTGGCGAAACTTGTCAGGGTATTTATGTTAACTACAAAAATGTTTTGGATTCAACAAGAGTCAAAATTCCTTTTGGCATAGCTCAAATTGGTAAGGCCTTTCGTAATGAAATAACGGCTCGTCAATTTCTTTTTAGAACGCGAGAATTTGAGCAAATGGAAATGCAGTATTTTGTTCATCCTGATAAGGAAATGGAAGAGTATGAAAAATTAAGAAAAGCTCGTTGGCAGTATTATTTAGACCTTGGTCTTAAAAAAGAACATTTGAAATGGAATAAGCATAAGAATTTAGTTTTTTATGCCAAAGCCGCTTATGATATAAATTATAAGTTTCCTTTTGGTTTTGATGAATTAGAAGGTGTTCACGCTCGGGGTAACTATGATCTATCACAACATGCCAAGTTTTCCGGTAAAGATTTATCGTATCTAGATTCTAAAACTGGAGAAAAATACATTCCTCATGTTATTGAATCGTCAGTTGGTGTTGGCCGAACAGTATTCGCTGTCTTAACTGAAGCTTATACCGAAGAAAAAGTAGATAAAGAAACAAGAGTGGTTATGAAATTCCCCAAGCGGTTAGCGCCGATTCAAGTAGCTGTTTTCCCTCTTTTGAGAAACAAACCGAAATTAGTCAAGAAAGCTAAAGAGATTTTTGACGAGCTTAAGACTGGTTATACTTGTGAATTTGATGATAATGGTAATATTGGTAAACGTTATCGTCGTCAAGATGAGATCGGAACTTTTTATTGTATCACTGTTGATTTTGATAGTTTAGATAATAACGATGTCACAGTTCGCGATCGCGACACTATGAAACAAGAAAGGATAAAGATAAAAGAATTAGATTCTTATCTTAAAGAACAATATGGCAAATAATTATAAGAAAACGACTTTAAAAAACGGATTAAGGATTATTACAGTTCCGGACAAAAACACTAAGACAGCCGCTGTTTTGGTTTTGGTTGGGACTGGTTCTAAGTATGAGACTAAAGATATCAATGGCATCTCCCACTTTTTGGAACATATGTTTTTTAAGGGGACTAAAAAATATCCTAGCACTTTAAAATTAATCGAACCCCTAGATCAAATTGGTGGAGAGTATAATGCTTTTACTGGAGAAGAGTACACTGGCTATTGGGCTAAGATTGATGCAAGTCATTTAGATTTGGCATTGGACTGGGTTTCAGATATTTATTTGAATTCTAAATTTGAAGAGAAAGAAATTAACAGAGAAAAGGGAACAATCTTACAGGAAATGAATATGTATCTGGATACGCCAATGAGTCATATAGTTTTTCTTTGGTCACATCTTTTGTATGGAGATCAACCAGCTGGTCGATCGGTTCTTGGAACTAAAAAAATAATTCAAGATATTAAAAGAAATCAGTTTATAGACTACCTTCAAAATCATTATTCAGCTAAAAATACTGTTATTGCAGTAGCAGGCAATGTTAATCAGAAAATAGTTATTAATAAAATTAAAAAGTATTTTACCTTAATTAATGATCAAAAAGTGGAAACTAAAGAGTCAGTTAAGGAAAGGCAAACTAAACCAGAGATTTTAGTTAATTATAAGAAAACTGATCAGACTCATCTTCGTTTAGGTGTTCGAGCATATAATATGTTTCATCCAGATAGATACGCTTTAAGTATTTTAGGAACGATATTAGGGGGATATATGAGTTCGCGTTTGTTTATATCTGTTAGAGAAAGACAGGGTTTGGCCTACTATATCAGCGCAGGGGCAGATATGGATACAGATACGGGTGTTTTAGTTGCTAGCGCTGGTGTTGATAATCAAAAAGTTGATAGAGCCATAGAAACTATTTTGAATGAGTTTAAGAAAATATCTGAGAAAAAAGTTAGTCAAAAAGAACTACAGAAAGCTAAAGATCATATTAAGGGATCTACCTTGATTGGCATGGAGGCGTCTGATGCCAAGGCCTCGTTTTATGCTTCTCAAGAGTTGTTAACAAACGAAATTTTGACATTAGAAGAGAAATTAGGTAAAATAAATAAGGTTACTATTAATGATATTCAACGGGTAGCTAAAGATATTTTTAAGCCAGAAAAGCTTAATTTAGCTTTAATCGGACCGTTTAAGGATAAAAATAAGTTTGATAAATTACTAAAGATATAATGAATGATTCACAAACAATTAATATTTCCACTTCAACCATTTTTCGAGTGATTCTTATTTTGCTTGGATTGGTTTTTTTGTATCTAGTCAGAGATATTCTCTTAATTGTTTTTGTAGCGATAATTATCGCGGCGGCTATCAATGGACCTGTTAGCTGGATGCAGCGTTACAAGGTTCCTCGGATTTTAGGAGTGATTTTCATTTATCTTCTTCTCTTATTATTAATCGCTTCTGTGGTCACTTTAATTTTTCCTCCCTTGTCTGCTCAAGTTAAACAATTGGCTAACCATTTTCCGGAATTTATGGAGAAAATAAGTTTAAGTTTTCAGGAATTATCGGGTAAGTATAAGATAGAGGGTAATTTACAGAGTCTTTTGGATAAATTAAGTAATAGTTTAAATCAGGCGACAACAAATGTTTTTGGTACAATTATTAATTTATTTGGTGGTTTGTTTTCAGCTGGCGTTGTTTTAGTAATTTCTTTTTATCTGGCAGTTCAAGAAAAAGGCGTTAAGAGATTTATGATTTCTATGACGCCGACTGAACATAAACATTATGTTTCTGACTTAATTGAGCGAATTTATGGGAAAATAGGCGGTTGGCTAAGAGGACAGTTAATACTTATGTTAATTGTTGGCATCTTAGTTTATATCGGCCTTTATTTTTTAGGTGTAAAATATGCTTTGACTCTAGCTTTAGTGGCAGGACTTTTGGAAATAGTCCCTTATATCGGTCCGTTTGTGGCTTTAGCTCCAGCAGTTGTTCTGACTTTTATTCAATCGCCTCTATTAGCTCTATTAGTTATTATTTTATACATAGTAATTCAACAGTTAGAAGGATATGTTATTGTTCCGCAAGTAATGAAAAAAACAGTTGGCCTTAATCCAATCGTTGTTATTATTGTTATGTTGATTGGCGCTAAATTAGCTGGGATTATGGGAATTATTCTTTCTGTACCTTTAGCTGCAGCGGCTATGGAATTTTTTAGAGATTTTCATAAGTAAGGATTGTGATAAGGTCAGACCTCAAAAAGTAGGAACCTTTTGCGAAAGGTTCCGCTTTTTAGGTCTGACCTTAAAGTTGAAGCCACGTACCCAGAGGTCGGACCTTGTTTTGCCGAACCTCTGCTGAGGTGCAGACAAAATAATGTCCGACCTCTGTTTGTCTCCTTGTCAAATAGGGCTCTTTTTATATACAATAGAACTATGTCTAAACTATATGTTATTGCCACGCCGATTGGGAATTTGGAAGATATTAGTCAAAGAGCTTTGCGGATTTTAAAAGAAGTTGATTTAATCCTTTGTGAAGATACCCGCGTAACTAAAAAACTATTAACTCGTTACGAGATTTCTAAACCAACAACCAGTTATCATCAGCATAGTAAGTTAAATAAGAATAGGTATATTCTAAAAAAGCTGCAAGAGAATAAAGATATTGCATTAGTTTCAGATGCTGGAACACCAACTATTAGTGATCCAGGCGCTAAGCTAATTGATTATCTAGTTAAAGAAATGGCTATCTTAGAAATCATTTCTATTCCTGGTCCATCTGCTATAACGGCCGCTTTAAGTATTTCTGGATTTTCAGCTGATAAATTTGTTTTTTTTGGTTTTCCTCCGATTAAGAAAAAAAGGAAAAAGTTTTTCCAGGAAGTAATTGATTCGAAATACACGGTTGTTTTTTACGAATCACCCCATCGGATCTTGAAAACATTAAATGAATTGACTGGTATAGATAAGCAGATAGTGGTTTGCCGGGAATTAACCAAGAAATTTGAAATAACCTATCGAGGTAAAATTAAAGATACTATTAAACAGCTTACTCCACTTCTTAATGGAAAAGTAAAAGGCGAGTTTGTTGTTGTTATTAATCATGACTAGAAAATTCTACATTACTACCAGTATTTTTTATGTGAATTCTGCTCCTCATATAGGCAGTGCTTTAGAAATGGTTCAGGCAGATGTTTTGGCTCGATATTCTCGTCAAAAAGGTGAAGATGTTTTCTTTTTGACTGGAACCGATGAACATGGAGTAAAAATAGTTAGGAAGGCTGAAGAATTAAACAGAAAAGTTGAAGAATTGGTTGATGAAAATACAGCTTCTTTTAGAGATTCGGCTAAGATTTTAAATTTGTCTAACGACGATTTTATTCGAACAACGGATAAGAAAAGACATTGGCCAGGTGTTCACAAAATTTGGCAAGAGCTGGATAAAAAAGCTGATATTTATAAAGGAGAATATAAAGGGCTTTATTGTGTTGGCTGTGAGGCTTATCTTAGGAAAATTGATTTGATTGATAGCAAATGTCCAATACACCAAAAAGAACCGGAAATTCTGGGAGAAGAGAATTATTTTTTTAGATTATCAAAGTATATTCCAGAAATTGAAAATGTTATTAAAAAAGATAAATTAATTATTATCCCCGAGGCCAAAAAAAACGAGATGTTAGGTCTGATAAAACAGGGAGTTGAAGATATTAGTATTTCTCGGCCAAAAGAGAAACTTGTTTGGGGGGTGCCGGTGCCAGGTGATGATTCTCAGATTGTTTATGTTTGGCTGGAGGCTTTAGTTAATTATATTTCAGCCCTTGGTTATGGCAGAGACCAAGATAAGTTTAATCAATATTGGCCAGCCGATATCCATTGTCTGGGCAAAGATATATTGCGTTTCCACGCTCTCTTGTGGCCCGCGATGCTCCTATCGGTTGGATTACCTTTGCCTAAAAAAATATTCGTTCATGGTTATTTGACTATTGAAGGTCAGAAAATGTCTAAATCATTAGGTAATGTTATTGATCCATTTGAGTTAGTTAAGAAATATGGCGTGGACCCAGTTCGTCATTTTCTGCTTCGGGAGTTCTCTAGTACCGAAGATGGCGATTTTTCCATTAAAAGATTAGAAGAGCGTTACAATTCTGATTTGGCTAATGGTTTAGGCAATTTAGTTAGTAGAGTTTTAACTTTATCTAATAAAGTAGAAGCCAAATCAGAAAAATTTAATAAAGAATTTGAGTCAAAGATTAAATCAACTCAAGAAAGATATAAGCAAGCGATGGAAGAAATTAAATTTAACGAAGCATTAGAATCAGTTTGGCAATTGATTGGTTTTTGTGATGAAAAGATTGAAAAAACAAAACCTTGGGAATTGATTAAAAACGATCAGGATAAAGCCAAAGAAATTATTTCTCAGTTATTAACAGTTATAAAAGAAGTCGCTAATTTAATAGAACCATTTATTCCGGAAACATCAGCTAAGATTTTAGAGCAGGTTAAGAAAAATAAAAGCACGGTTTTATTCCCGCGATTATAATATGTCTAAGCCAATACTAATTGATACTCATACTCATGTGAATTTTAATCCTTACAAGGACGATGGTGACGAAGTGATTCATCGCGCTCTTAAGAATGGCATTTGGATGATTAATGTTGGATCTCAATATAGTACTAGTAAAAGAGCGGTTGATTATGCTGATAAATATAAAGAAGGAGTTTATGCTGCCGTTGGTCTCCATCCAAGTCACATTTATAATGAAAAGTTTGATGAAGCCAAATATGAGGAATTATTGAAAAATGAAAAAGTTGTCGCTCTTGGTGAAATAGGGTTGGATTACGGTGAAGATGATATGACTGAAGAAACGAAAGATAAACAAAGAGATATTTTTTTACAGCAAGTTGATTTAGCTCGGAGAATGAATAAGCCAGTTATTTTTCATTGTCGCAAGGCATATGATGATTTAATTGAATTATTAATCATGTTCAGTGTTGGTTGCGCGCATTGTCCTCATGCTTGCGCGCCAGGATTAAGAGGCATGGTTCATTGTTTTATGGGTCGCTGGTCTCAAGCAGAAAAACTTTTAGAAATTGGATTTTATCTTAGTTTTAACGGATTAATTACTTATGCTCGAGATTATGATAAAGTAATAGAAAAGATGCCTTTAGACAGAATTCTTTTAGAAACTGATGCGCCTTATTTAACTCCGGAACCACATCGAGACAGAAGAAATGATCCAATTAATCTTAAATACATAGCTGAAAAAATAGCCGAGATCAAGAAAATTAAATTTAAAGATGTTGCTAAACAAACAACTAAAAACGCCAGAGATTTGTTTAGGATATAATTATGATTAAATATAATCCGCAAAAAATTGAAAAGAAATGGTCAAAGGAGTGGAAAGGTCAAAATTTATACCAGGCCAAGGATTTCGATAAAAAACCAAAGAAATATATTATGGTTGAGTTTCCTTATCCTTCAGGCGATGGTTTGCATGTTGGTCATGTTCGGAGTTATAGCGCTTTAGATGTTTTGGTTCGTAAAAAAAGAATGGAAGGATATAATGTTCTTTATCCTATGGGTTGGGATGCTTTTGGTTTACCGACAGAGAATTACGCCATTAAAACCGGTATCCATCCGGCTGAATTAACTGAGCAAAATATCAAGATTTTTAAAAAGCAAATGAATTCTTTAGGTTTTTCTTTTGATTGGTCTCGAGAAATTAATACAACTGATCCTAATTACTATAAATGGACTCAATGGATTTTTATCCAGCTTTTTAAAAAAGGTTTGGCCTATCAATCAGAAATGCCGATTAACTGGTGTCCGAGTTGTAAGATTGGTTTGGCTAATGAAGAAGTTATCAGTGGTAAATGCGAACGTTGTGGAGCAGAAACAATTAGAAAAACTCAAAAACAATGGATGCTGAAAATTACAGCTTATGCTGATCGATTGATAGAAGATTTGGATAAAGTTGATTATGTAGAAAAAATTAAAATTCAGCAGATTAATTGGATTGGTCGAAGTTATGGAACAGAAATTGATTTTGAGATTGCCGCGTCACCTTCGGCTCCTCGCAATAACATTATCAAAGTATTTACTACTCGAGTTGATACTTCTTTTGGAATTACAGCTATGGTTGTTGCGCCTGAACATCCTTTAATAAATAAATTAACTGTTAAAGAGAATGAGCAAAAAGTAAAAGAATATATTTTAGTTTCTAAAAAGAAAAGCGAATTTGAAAGAATTCAATTAGATAAAGAAAAAACAGGTGTTTTTACCGGTTCTTATTGTATTAATCCAGTTAATAAAGAAAAAGTTCCTATTTGGGTTTCTGATTATGTTATCGCTACTTATGGTGGCGGGGCTGTTATGATTGTTCCGGCTCATGATAAAAGAGACTATCAGTTTGCCAAAAAGTATGACATTAAGATTAGAGAAGTAGTCAGTGGAGGAAATGTTTCTAAAAAAGCTTATATTGAATATGGCAAGTTAATTAATTCTGGTCAATTTGATGGGTTATCTTCTAAAGAAGCGATTAAAAAGATTACCGATTGGTTAGCTAAAAATAAAACAGGTCGGAAAACTGTTCAATACAAATTACGAGATTGGATATTTTCTCGTCAGCATTATTGGGGCGAACCAATTCCAATCATCCATTGTCCGGATTGCGGGATTGTTCCGGTTCCAGAAAAAGATTTACCAGTAGAATTGCCTTATGTCGAAAAATATGAACCAACCAATACTGGTGAATCTCCTTTAGTAAGTATTAAAGACTGGGTTAAAGTTAATTGTCCCAAGTGTGATAGTTTAGCTAAGAGAGAAACTGATACTATGCCTAACTGGGCTGGTTCTTCTTGGTATTTTTTGAGATATATTGATCCTAAGAATGATAAAGAATTGGCTGATTTTAAAAAATTAAAGTATTGGTTACCACTTGATTTATATAATGGAGGAATGGAGCATACTACTCTTCACCTACTTTATTCTCGTTTTTGGCATAAGTTTTTGTATGATATTAAAGTAGTTCCAACCATTGAACCATATCAACGACGTTACTCTCATGGTGTTGTTTTAGCTGAGGATAGTCGTAAAATGAGTAAAAGTTTTGGCAATATTATTAATTCTGATGATGTTGTTAAAGAATACGGAGCTGACTCTTTACGGATTTACGAAATGTTTATGGGTCCTTTTGATCAAATGATTTCTTGGAGTACCAAGGGTGTCCAAGGAGTTTTTCGTTTTTTGAATAAGGTTTGGGTATTATATAACGATAAAAATAAAATAAATAAGCAAAGTGATAAAGAATTAATTACTAAATTACATCAGGTGATTAAAAAGGTAAGTCAAGATATAGAGAATATGAAATTTAATACGGCTGTGGCTATGATGATGGAATTCATCAATCTTTGGTCTGAAAAGAAAAGAGTTTTATCTAAAAAAGACGCTCAAGTTTTTCTTTATCTGCTTTCTCCTTTTGCTCCTTTTATTTCTGAAGAATTATGGCAAATATTAGGGAACAAAACAAGTATTTTAAAGGAAAAATGGCCGGAATATAATGAGAAATTAACTCAAGAAGAAATTGAACAGTTAATTATTCAGATTAATGGCAAAGTTAGGGATAAAGTAGAAGTTAAAAAAGGAATCTCTGAAAAAGAAGCTAAAGAGTTAGCTCTTTCTCAAGAAAAAATTCAAAAATGGCTAAGTAATAAAAAACCAAAAAAAGTTATTTACATTCCTAATAGATTAATTAATATAGTAATTTAATGGAAATTATTAAATTTGATGATGATCATGCTATTGAACTGGCTGTTAAGGTGATTAAAAGAGGAGGGAGTATTATCTATCCAACTGATACTGTTTATGGATTAGGTGTTAGCGCTTTAAACTTGCATGCTGTAGAGCGGCTTTTTAAAATTAAAAAAAGACCAGAAAGTAAGCCGGCTCCGATTATGGTTAAGAATATTGAAATGGCTAAAAAATTAGCTTACATTGATGCCAAAACAGAAAGGATTTTAAGAGAAGTTTGGCCCGGACAGGTGACTGTTGTTTTAGAAAAAAGATCAATTGTTCCAGATATTTTAACTGCTGGATTAAAAACAGTTGGTTTAAGGATTCCTAATCATTATTTTACTCAGCTTTTAATGGAGAATTTAAATGAGCCAATTACAGCTACCTCAGCTAATTTTTCTGGAGAACCATCTTTAGGTTCGGCGGCTGAAATTATTAAGATTTTTAACAATGCTTATCCCCGGCCAGATTTAATTTTGGATGCCCGTGAATTACCATTGAGCCCACCTTCAACTGTTTTAGATTTGACTAGTTCTCAGCCTAAAATCACCCGAGTCGGTCCTATCAGCAAAAAGGACCTAATGGAGATGTTGAAATAAAAAGTGGGGATGGAGGGAGTCGAACCCTCACGGACTTGCGTCCAGTGGTGTTTGAGACCACCCCGTATACCAGTTCCAGCACATCCCCATACATTTCATTCTCTCTTAAAACACTCTTCTTGTCAATTAAGAGAGATTGGATTATAATTAGAATATATGGCTCGGATTATAGCTTTAGTCAATCAAAAAGGAGGCGTTGGAAAATCAACATCAGCCGTAAATTTAGCTAGTTTTTTAGCTGCTATGGGCAAGTATGTCCTTTTAGTTGATATTGATCCTCAAGCTAATGCTACTTCTGGACTAGGAGTTGACTCTCAAACCACACCTTTGAATTTATATCATTCTTTAGTTGGCGGTCTTTTACCTGAAGAAGTAATTCGTCAGACAGGCCTTTTTGCTTATGATATTATGCCATCGTCTCCTGATTTAGCTGGAGCAACAATTGAATTAGTTAATATGAAGAATAGAGAATTTAAGCTCTACGAATTACTCCGCCGTATCCGAACTAATTATGATTATATTTTAATTGATTGTCCACCTAGTTTAGGTCTTTTAACAATTAATGGTTTAGTAGCAGCTGATGAAGTTATCGTCCCAGTCCAGTGTGAATATTATGCTTTAGAGGGTTTGGGTCAACTTTTGAAAACTATTGAGTTGGTTCAGGAAAATTTAGATAGTCCTATAAAAATAAAGGGTGCCTTGTTAACTATGTATGATCGACGTAATCGGCTTTCTCGCCAAGTTCGTAAAGAAATGGAGAGAAATTTTGCCGGTTATGTTTTTGAAACTATTATTCCTCGTTGTATTAAATTAGCTGAAGCACCTAGTTTTGGTCAGGCTATTATTCAATATAATCCTCATTCTAGAGGGGCTAAGGCCTATCGGCAATTAGCTGAAGAAGTTATTAACCTAGACAGATAAATATTATGGTAAAACAAATATTAGGCAAAGGCCTTCAATCTCTTATTCCAAAAAAAGAATCTAAGATAACTACTTTGATTAAAGGTCAGAGCAAATCAATTAATTGGTTAAAATCTAGAAAAGAAAGCATTTTTAATGTTGAGGTTGATAAAATTAGGCCTAACCCCAATCAACCTCGTAAGGATTTAAATGAAGAAGGGTTAATTGAATTAGCTAATTCTATTAGACAACATGGAGTTCTTCAACCTTTGATTGTTACTAAAATTGAAACGCCAACTGATCGAGGACAACAAGTAGAATATGAATTAATAGCCGGAGAAAGAAGATGGCGAGCTTCTCAAAAAGCTGGATTGCCTCATGTTCCAGTCATTATCAGAGATAGTGCTGCTCAAGAAAAATTAGAAATTGCTTTAGTTGAAAATATTCAACGAGAAAATCTTAGCGCTATAGAATCGGCTATGGCTTATAAGCAACTTCAGAATGATTTTAGTTTAAAACATAGAGAGATTGCTCAAAAAGTAGGTAAAAGCCGAACAGCTATAACAAATATTATTCGTCTTTTAACTTTACCGAATGAAGCTCAGAGAGCGATATCTAATGGTAAAATTAGCGAAGGGCACGGTCGAGCTATTTTAATGGCTAATCCAAAAGCTCAAAGAACACTTTTTCAGATAGTTCTTAAGAATGGTTTGAGTGTTCGTCAGACCGAAGATAAAGCGAGAGTTTTAGCTTCGTTAGATAAGCCAAAAAGTGCTGGTCCTAAAAACCCTCTTTTTAAACAAATAGAAAAAGATCTTGGAGAGGTCTTGGGTCGCCGGGTTAGTATTCTTAAACGAGGCGATCGTAATTTTATTAATATTGAATTTGCTAGTCAAAAAGAATTAGATAAATTAGTTGTGAATTTGTCAAAGAATTAATTCTTCTTGTAATAATTTTTAATTCTGCTTTTTGCCTGACTAGTTTTAACAAACTTAAGCCAATCTCTGCTTGGCTTTTTGTTTTTTTGAGTAATGATTTCAATTACCTGTCCGTTTTTTAATTGTTCAGACAAAGTAGTCATTTTACCATCAATCTTGGCGCCGGTGCATTGATCACCGACGTCACTATGGATTTCATAGGCAAAATCTATAGGTGTAGCTCCTTCAGGTAAATCAATAACATCGCCATTAGGTGTAAAAACAAAAATTCGGTCTTTCAAAAAATCGATTTTGAGGGAGTTAATAAATTCATCTGGTGAAGAAAACTGTTCTTTTTGCCATTCTTGAAGTTGTTTTACCCAAGTAAGCTCTTCTATTAATTGATGGCTCTTTTTTTCTGATTTTTCTCGAAAAATTGCTTGTCTAATATAATCTTTAAGGCCTCTTTTTTCAGTATAGTGCCAGTGGGCAGCGATACCATGTTCAGCTTTTTGGTGCATTTGAGGAGTTCGAATTTGAAATTCTGTTATTTTACCTTCTTGACAGAAGACAGTTGTGTGGATAGATTGATAGCCATTATGTTTAGGAATAGCAATATAATCTTTGATGCGGCCAATTAACGGTCGCCAATTTTTATGGATAATTCCTAAAGCAGCGTAACAATTTTCAATATCAGGAACAATAATTCGTAGGGCGACTAAGTCATATATTCTATGCCAATCCATATCGTAACGGAGAAGTTTTTTGTATAAGCTATAATAATGTTTAGTTCGAGAATGAATTTCAATAACTCGAATTCCTTTTTTAGTTAGAGTTTTTTTAACTGAAGGAGTAATTTTTTCAATGTATCTTTTATTTTGAGAATATCTATCTTTAACTTGATCAACGATTTCTTGATATTCTTTAGGATAAACATAAGGGAAAGCTAAGTCTTCTAATTGGCCTTTAAGTTCTCCAATACCTAAGCGATAGGCCAAAGGGGCGTAAATTTCTAAAGTTTCTAAGGCAATTCTTTTCTGCTTTTCTTTTGGTAGAGCGTCTAGCGTTTTCATATTATGGAGACGATCAGCTAGCTTAATGAGAATTACTCGGATATCTTTAGCCATAGCTAATAGAATTTTACGGATATTTTCTACTTGATCTTTAGCTGCTTTGTCTCTTTTGTGGTATCGAATTTTATCAATATAGGTAATTCCTTCAACTAAAAAAGCAATTTCGTTCCCGAATTGCTTTTCAATTTGAGTTAATTTTATAGGAGTATATTCTAAAATGTCATGTAAAAGTCCAGCAACTAATGATGCAGTATCTAATTTTAATTCGGCTAAAGTATAGGCAGTTTGGAGAAGATGTTCTAAGCGAGGTTCTCCATTAAGTCTTATTTGATTATGATGAGCTTCTTTAACAAAGAGATATGTTTTCTCAATTATTTGAGTATCAGTTAATGGATGGGTTTGGCGGAATTTATTAATAACCTGCTCAATGGTCATGTCTTTATCTTACAATAAGTTTAATTCCTTGACAAGACCTGGTTTTGGGGTTATCTTTAGATGAAAGTATTATTGTATCTTAAAAATTAAAAATCAAAGTGAAAAGGAGGTGATTGAAAAATGAAGGTTAAGCCAAAGGTGGTTGAAATTTTCGGATTGCCAAATGCAGGTAAGACCGAACTAGTGCGTTACTTGGAAAGATATTTTAACGAAGGATATAAAATTCGGTTTATTCAAGATCCGATTCGGGAAGCCCCTGTTGAAGGTCAGTTGGATAAAAACATCTGGACTGTTGGACGACTCAAAACTCTTTTTCTTGAAGCGAAGCAGCAAGACCGCGATTTGATTATTATCGAAAGAGGTGCTGGCGCCGTGTTTGCTTCTTTGGGATCATTTCTAAAACAGAAACAGCATCTTAATCAAAAAGGAGATAGACAAAGAGCTGAGACAAACATAATTGAAGCTTTGAATATGATCAAGCAAGAAGAAGATTTTTTTATCTTTGTTGATGTTTCTATAGAAACCGCTCTTGAAAGAGACCGCCGGGCTGGAAGGAATATGCCCGGGACAATTATTTCTCCTGAATTTCTTGATATCCTACAGGAATCCTATCAATGTCTTTGTAAAGAGCATTTGCCGATATCAAAAGTTAAATTGGTGAACGGTAACTTAGACAAAGACAAAGATGCTGATCTAATGCAAAAATGCCGAGCTATTATTGTTCGGAAATTAATCTCTTTGATTCCACATTAAAAAGCCACTTTTATAGAATATCGGAACGATATGACAAAAGGCGGCTTTTTTTATTGTTTGTAATCACATTCTTTGCTACTACATTTAATTTTCTTGTTTTTTGTTTCAACTAAGATTGATTTACACTTAGGGCATTTTTCATCAATTGGTTTATCCCAGAGAGCATATTTACATTTAGGATACCTGGAGCAAGAATAAAAAATCTTGCCCTTTTTTGTTCGTCTTTCAACTATATTTCCTTCTTGGCATTCGGGGCATTTAACGCCGGTTTTGGTAACTATTGCTTCGGTATGTTTGCAATCAGGAAAACCGGGACAGGCGTAAAATTTACCAAAGCGACCCAGTTTGATAATTAAATTTTTGCCACACTCTGGACACTTCTTGTCAGTCGGTTCATCGGTATTCTTTTTTTCAACTGATTCATATTTCTTCTCAAGGTTTTTTGCGAAGGGTTCATAAAATTCCCTAAGAACAGCTAACCAATTTTGTTTACCATGAGCAACCCGGTCAAGATCTTCTTCCATATAAGCAGTGAATTTAACATCAACAATCTGTGCAAAATTTTCTTTAAGTAGGTCAATAACAATAAATCCAATCTCTGTGGGGATAAATCTTTTTTGCTCGTTTTTTTGAACATAGCCACGAGTTTGAATGGTATTGATAATTGGCGCATAAGTTGAAGGTCTGCCAATACCGTATTCTTCCAAGGTTTTAACTAAAGATGCTTCGGTATAGCGGGCTGGTGGTTGGGTATCGTGTTGTTCGGAAATGAGCTTGATTAGTTTAAGAATTTCGTCTCTAGTTAATTGAGGCAAAATATTTTCTTTAAATTTATTAGGGTAAACCTTAAGCCAACCATCAAATTTAATAGTTGAGCCGTTAGCTCTAAAAGTGTATGGTGAGTCTGTTGAACCATTGGCTTGGATATCAATTGAAGTGGCATCAAGAATAGCTGGATTCATCTGACAGGCGATAAATCGGCGCCAAATTAAATTATATAATTTATATTGTTTTGGATCCAAATACTGTTTGATTTTATCTGGGTGACGGCTGGCCGAAGTTGGTCGAATGGCTTCGTGCGCTTCTTGAGCTCCTTTACTTTTTGTTTTATAAAATTTAGGACTGGTTGGACAATATTTTTCTCCAAATTTATTTTTAATAAATTTCTGAGCAGCGTTTAATACTTCATTGGAAAGATTTAAAGAATCGGTACGATGATAAGTAATTAAACCAGTTCTTACTTTTCCGCCTAATTTAATACCTTCATAAAGTCTTTGGGCAATCATCATGGTTTGTTTAGTTGAGAAACCTAATCGGCTGACTGCTTCTTGTTGTAAAGTGCTGGTTGTGAAAGGCGGTTGAGGATGTCTTTGAACTTCTTTCTTCTTAATATCAGTAATTTTGTATTCGGCCTCTTTTAAATCTTCTAATATTTGATCTGCTTCTGTTTTGATCTTAATATCTAGTTTTGATAATTTTTTCTCATTTATTTTTATCAATTCAGCTTGGAATTCTTGTTCTTTGAGGAATGAAGCGACAATTGTCCAGTATTCTTCTGGTTTAAAATCTTTGATCTCTTTTTCTCGGTCAACAACCAATCGGACGGTTACTGATTGGACTCGGCCAGCTGATAATCCTTTAACTACTTTTTTCCAAAGAAAAGGCGATAGTTTGTAGCCGACCACGCGATCTAGAATTCGTCGGGCTTGCTGAGCATTAACTAGATTCATATCAATTTGATGATGGTCTTCTAACGCTTTTTCAATTGCCTTTTTAGTTATTTCATGAAAAGCAATTCTTTGATAATTCTTAGTTTTATTTTTTGGTAGAATTTGAAGAATATGCCAAGCAATAGCTTCTCCTTCTCGGTCTTCATCAGTAGCTAGGATAACTAAATCTGCTTTTTTGGCAGCTGCTTTTAATTCTTGAGCTGTTTTTTTAGCTTTGGGCGGAATAACATATTTGGGTTTAAAATCGTGTTCTAAATCAACGCCAAAAGTCCTAGCTGGTAAATCACGAATATGGCCATACGAAGAAAGCACCATGTAACCACGGCCCAAAAATTCTGAAATTGTTTTAGCTTTTGTGGGGCTCTCTACTACAATCAAACGCATATTTTAATTTTATATTTCTATAGATTTAATCTTTGGCTTACTATAATTTTTTCTGTGTTTTATTTCTATATTTAAACACTGTTTTGCTAATCGAAATTTTCTTTCAAGATACAAACTAGCATTGGTATAAAGATGACTTATTGGTGTTTTAGCTGAGTTAGACCTATAACTAATATAAAAAAGATTATATAACTCTCCTTTTTTCTTTGCTTGAGTAACTTTAGAATAAATATTAAAATTGGAAAGAAAGTAATTTCGAATAAAAGTCATAATTTCTTTTTTACCACAAATACTTAAGTTCGGATAGCTCTTTTGTTGGCCACTTTTACTGAAGTTGATGCTTCCGTCTCCGTCTACTATACCTCGAATAAAATCTCGTATATACTTTTGAGGAATATCTGGGATTTTCCCAGGACTTTTTCTAAAACTTTTTCTATATAAAACCCCTATTTTTTTTAAGTCGTCAACAATTGTTTGGCTGAAAATAGAAAAATAAACAGCGTTTTGCGTTATCGATAGGGCATGTTCTGCTGAAAGTTCTTGCTTTATTTTTCTTAATATGTCTATATCTTTCTTATTTTGACCAAAGCTTAGTCTATCACTAGACCCGTTGTGTGTAATCTTAGTAATACTGCCGTCAGCGAAAATAAAACCAAGAATATAAGCCATGTTAGGAGACCATTTTTTAAAATAATCTTCGTTAACCTTTAATTTGGGTTTATCTATTTTGCGTTTTAAATTTAACCTTTCTCCTTGAGCTAAGATTGCCAACCATGATCTTTTTGGTAAAAGTTTCGTAAGCTTTTCTTCTGATGTTTCGGCAAAATTTTTGTAAAGTATATTATTTTCTTCTGGTTGCCATAACTTTGCTGATAGAAGGCCTAAACTTAGTGCCTTAATTGCAATTGTAGCTTTAGTTCGGTTTGGAAACATTTTTGCCAAATCTTTAACTCGCAATTTAGGATAATACTTTTTTAAAAGAAAAATTTCTTTAAGGGACCAATATTTATACATTGTTAATTAAATAATTTAAAATTAAAGCGAAAACTCTGAATTCGATATTGTCTATTTTTATTTTAATTTTTCGTTTTCAAAATACCATGTTGTGATTCCGGCTCCTAAAAAAGTTCCGAAGAAAAAGGCACACATACCATCCTCTCTAAAAATATAATAGCCGAATAAAACATATCCGATAAGACCAATTGCAAATAAAATTATTTTAGTATTATCTTTCATAGATTTATTTAGTTTTATGTTTTTTAAGAAATTGATTTAGGTCTTTTTGCTCAATTCTAAAATTTCTTTTAGTTAGTTTAATGGCTTTAAGTTTGCCAGCTTTAATATATCGCCATATTGTAAATTCGCTAACCCCTAATTTATTTGCTATTTGTTTTGGGGTGAAAAGTTTGTTCATTACTTAATTATAACTCTTACAAAATACTTGTCAAGCAACAATTAGCAAGACATGACATAATTTCAATGATTTTTAAGACTAAAACTTAATCTTAATTCCCAAACAAATTTTCTTTTTTTCGAGAAAAAGTATTTGGAAGATTTAGCTCTTTGAGAATATCATCTGCTTGGCTAACTAGTTTAGCACCCATTTTAATTAAGCTATTAGGTCCTAATGAATTAGGTGAAAGAATATGTCCTGGGATGGCAAAAACATCCCTGTTTTGTTCTAAAGCGTTTCGAGTGGTGATGAGAGCGCCACTTTTCATTGGAGCTTCAATAATTAAAACGCCCAAACTTAATCCTGAAACAATCCTATTTCTTTGTGGGAAATTTTGGGCTAATGGTTGAGTTCCAATAGGAAATTCGCTAATCAAGGCTCCGGATCTGGTAATTTCTTCGGCTAAATATCTATTAACGGTAGGATAAATACTTTGTTTGTCTATACCAGTACCTAGAACAGCAATAGTTCTTCCTTTGGCTTTAAGGGCAGTCTCATGAGCTATGGTGTCAATTCCTTTGGCTAAGCCGCTAATAATAGTTAGGCCAGCTTTGACTAAGTCAGTTGTGATTAAAGAAGTAATTTGACGGCCATAATCAGTTAATTTTCTGGTACCAACTATAGCTAAGCTAGATTCATCGTTTGGTTCAAATTTACCTTTGACATATAGAAGAGCTGGCGGAGCATATATTTCTTTTAATAATTTAGGATAATTTTTGTCTTCAATTGTAATTAAGTCAATTTTTTCTTTAGCTAATCTTTCCATTTGCCAATCAGGATTGATTTTAAGCCGTTGAGTTCTAATCTGTTCAAGAGTTGGTCTATTTAATCCTAAAGAAGTAAATTCATTAATATTAGCTGACCAAGCATTTTCTAAAGATTCAAAGTGAGTTAAGAGTTTTTTAAAAGTAACCGGACCAATTCCGTTGATTAAATTAAAAGCGTTGTAATATTTGGCTTGGGGGTTGACAAAATATGTCATTTTGGTATAATGTGGATATAGTATAAAATTGTTTTTTCACAAAAATCTTCAAATAAAAGGAGGTATAAAATGCTACAATTCTTTGATTTAATGGATAGGAATATCTATGTTTTCGCTTTGGCTTTGATCCTTGTTTTTGTTTTTCTTGTATGGGTAATTATCATATTGAAAAGGATCGAAAATTCCAACGAATTTAACAGAAAGGGTGTGATTGACAAAAACTGGCAAAAGGCTAGGAATGTCATGTTAGGTATTGCCGGGTCTTCTGCTCGGTCCAATCGGAAACTCAAAAAGGTCTAGCTTAAAAAGAAAAGTCAAAGGGTCGCCTGAATTATCTGGGCGGCCTTTTTTATTGTTTGGTTAATGATTTTTTGTTCTTCGGGCGTAAACTTTTGAAGGACAAATTTTTCTGTATCAATAATTATTTCTGGATCAATCGGTCTAATCCCGATTCTGATTCTAGTAAAGTTATTAGTCCCTAAGGCATCAATAACTGATTGAACTCCCTTATGCCCAGCTGAGTTACGTCCTTGTTGAACTTTAATTTCTCCTAATAGTAAATCAATATCATCATGGATAACAATAATATCTTCTGGTTTAATTTTGTAATAATCAGAATTTTTCTTTACTTCTAAACCAGAGTTGTTCATGAAGGTTTGCGGTTTGATAAGCTTGGCTTTTTTAGAATCAATTTGTTCATCTTCAATTAAAAAATCAATTACCATAAAGCCAAGATTATGGCGTGTTTTTTCATATTTACTTCTTGGATTGCCTAAACCAACGATTAATTTCATAAGTTTTAGAGGTCCGACCTTAATTCTGAAGTTGCTACATTCCTCAGAGGTCAGACCTTTGGGAAAGGTCTGACCTCACATTTATTTACTCAATATATTCCTGAATATATTTTTTAATTTCCTCATAATTACCTTGGCCGACTAGAGGATAAACAACTGAAGCCATTTGGTTGCCAAAAGAGACTTGGCTGCCGATTAAAAGATTAGTTTCTTTTTTATCAATAACTAAATGAGTAATTTGATCAGCTTTAATCTTTCTGGCTGTTTGCCAAAGATCTTTTAATTCTAGAATACCTAAGTCAGTTTCAATATTGTTTTTAAGAGAATTAAACATTTTCAGATAAGTAGGAAAATCCCAAAGGAGATTAAGCTCTAATACTTTTTGTTTTAAAAGGGTAACTACTTGTTGTTGTCGAGCCATTCGGTCAAAGTCTCCATTAGGCGAAGTGTAACGGGTTCGAATATATCGGAGAGCAGTTGGTCCGTCTAAGTATCGCCAACCAGCGGCTAAACTAAAGGTTTGATAGGTATAGTTTGGTCCAGGGAAATATGGATCGTTAATATTTTGAGGAACATAGATATTAAGACCATCAATTAGTTCTATTATTTCTTGAGCAACAACAAGATCAATTAAAACATAATGATCAATGGTTAGTCCAGTAATTTCTGATATTTTTTCTTTAAGTCCTTCAATACCGATTAAATTGTAAAGGGCATTAATTTTAGTTAATTGGCCTGTATTAGGAACTTTAACTAATAGGTCACGGGGCAAAGAAACTAGAGTTGCTTTTTCTTGATTTGGTTCTAAGTGAATTATGATAATAGTATCTGTTAAATTTTGACCAGAATATCCTTGTCCAGGTCTGCCTAAGGCTAAAATGTTAGATGGGGATTTATCTTTACTAGAATTAGACGTTAAGATTGATTTAATAATATTTGTTTTTTCTGTTTCCGGTTCTATTTGATTAGTTTCTATTATTTCAGGAGTAGAAATTAATTGAACAGCTAAAACCGAACCAAAAGCGATAACAAGAATGGAAATGAGAAGATATAATATTTTTAAATTTTTCTGTTTTTTCTTTTGTCTTAGATTTTTTAATTGTTTATTAAAAAGCCCCTTTTTTATTAAGCGATCAATTTCTTTATTGTTGTTCATTGTATTTATTATAACAGATTTGATTTTTTTACTCAATTTGGTGCGGGGGCATATGTAATGTAATATGTGGGTGGCATTTTAGAACTAAAAGATGTATAAACAGTAATGAAAGTAGGCTACTGCACCTTGGTTCAAGGATCGGGGTCGCCGAAATCCTAAGTCTCTAAAATTGCCAGAATCATAGTAATTACGGTTGCCATGAGTGTGTAAGAGAGATTTTAGATACTACTTACTGGTTCTTAGAGCGGGCGTCTTTTTTGACTGCCGCCAGATTAAATACAGGAAGCTTGAGTATATAGTCCCGCCTTGGCGGGAAGTAAGCCTCTGCTTCCAGTGGTAATAGACGAGAATCAGTAAAATTACGGTTCCCGCTACAAGCATTCCGACAAGGTGCCGAATGTCTACCTCAACGACGACAAGCCGAAGCTCAACTGGAACAACGCTGACAACTCGAATGACAAGTGGGGTTCCGCTTCGTGCCGTAGTCTCTAAAATCAGAATTTACAAAAAGCGTCCAATTGGAGGACGCTTTTAGTTTAGGGATTTAATCCAGCCGCCGAGCATTCGGCCGATTTCCTGAATCTTTTCTTCCAGATTTAGGTATTTTTTATTATCTATCATCTTAAACTCCCGGGCCATTCTAAGTAAAACCTTTAAAAGATCAAACTTATTATTCGCTTCTAAGAGCTTTGCCTTTTTTTCTTGCTTGTACGAGCTGACTGCGGATAATATCAATTCCATAAAATCAATGATATTTTCCTCGCATTTCTTGCCCAGCATATGTTGATCTTTTTTGGGAAAGGTTTTTAAACACTCATAGAACTCCTTATAAAGATCAGTTGTCTTTTTGAGGATTGGCGCCTCGCTTTGAATTTGGTTTAAATTTTGCATATATGAAGATTTATAAAGACATTTTTAAGGATATAATTTCAATGGAGAATTTGCTTTTGGCTTGGGATGAATTCAAGAAAGGCAAGAGAGAGAAATTAGATGTTCAGGAATTTGAGCTTCATCTGGAAGATAATCTGTTTGCCCTTCACCAGGAATTAAAAAGCAAGAGATACAAGCATGGCCAATATGTCGGTTTTTACATTAACGACCCAAAAAGAAGGCACATCCACAAAGCAACGGTCAGAGACAGAATCGTTCATCATGCCATCCACCGAAAACTCTACCCTATTTTTAATCCGACCTTTGTTTATACCTCTTATTCATCCCGAAAGGAAAAAGGAACTCACCGGGCGGTTATCAAGTTGGACAAAATGTTAAAAGCTGTTTACCAAACCTACGGCAAATGTTTTGTTTTAAAGTGTGATATTAAGAAGTTCTTTCCAACTATTGATCACAAAATATTAATGAATATTATTGCTAAAAGAATTAAAGATAAAAACGCTTTATGGCTGATAAAAAAGATTGTCAAAAGTTTTGAGTCGGAATTCACCACCAAAAGAAATAAAAAGGGAACTCCGATTGGCAATCTTGCTTCGCAAATACTGGTCAATGTTTATATGAATGAAATGGACCAGTTTATTAAAGATCGGCTCAAAGCGAAATATTATGTTCGCTATGCCGACGATTTTATTATTGTTCATCATAATCAGGACTACTTATCTGATTTAAAGAATCAGATTGAAGTTTTTCTTAAAAAAGAACTGAAATTATCATTTCATCCCGACAAAGTCACTATCCGCAAATACCAGCAGGGAATTGATTTTCTGGGTTATGTAATCCTGCCCAAAGCCATTGTTTTAAGAACTAAAACCAAACAAAGAATTTTCAAGAAATTGAGGCAAAGAGTTAAAGAATATAAAAGAGGGAAAATAGATGAGAAAACACTGATGCAATCATTCAATTCTTATCTAGGAGTATTAAGTCACGCCAATAGCTATAAGTTGGAGCAAGAGCTAAGACATAAAATGTGGGAGTGGCTGAAAAATCCATGAAAAACAAAAAGGGACAGCCGACCTGCTGCCCACATTGACTGAAACCCCAAAGGGCTCCAATTGTGGAAGTGCGACTGCCCCTTTCAGCCCGCAATTGGAACTAAAGAAGCAATCGCCCATGGGGTATTCCCAGTCAATATAGGCAGCATTTTTATTGTACTATAAAAATTATTGAAAATAAAGAAGGGTAGATCATTTCTGACCTACCCTTGGGGTGTACGCGTTTAGCGTAAAAATTTGTAGCGGTCGCCTTCGGCGAAAACAAAGAACAAAAAACCAAAAGGTCCAAGGCGCCAAGAACCTAAGCCCGACTACGGCACGAAGCGGAACCCCACCCGTCAAACGAGCTGCCAGCGCCGACCCAGACGAGCACCGGCCCGTCGCCGCCGAGGCAGACAAACGGCACCTCGTCGGAATGCTCGTAGCGGGAACCGGTGCTCCAGAGATAGTGATCCGATAAGACGTCCGTGTGAACGCAAACAGCAATGTCTTCATCAGTGATGTGGCGCAGACGGTTCTGTTTTTTGATAATCTTCTCGGCGTCTTCTGGCGATTTACCGAGGGTGACTTTCCCGGGCTCAATATCATAGATGTAATATGGATTTTTTGGGATTTCTTCTTCGTTGTCGGTCATCTCGTTCGGATTAAGGTAGGTGTAACCCATCTTGTCGTCATTGCGGACCATGGGCATAAGTCCGTAAATACCCATGTAAGAACGGGGGATGACTGGCACGAAAGGAATATTCCCTTCGGGAATTTCCATCTCGGCCGCCTTGTTGAGCACATCGCTCTTTTTGTTCTGGAACGCTTCCAGAATGGCTTGCGGGCAGTTCTGGGATTTCAGGGTTTCGAGCTGGTTATCAAATAGTTTGGCCAGTCCATTCTTGCGGTCTTCAACCGTTTCGGCATTGGCCTGTTTTTTGGCCTCGGCCACCACATCGTCGATTACCTCGGCTCCCAGGCCTTTGAAAAAGGCCGTTAGCTTGGCAATCAATCCTTCGCGCTGATCTTTACACAATTCTTTCTTTGTCATGACAAACCTCCTTTGCTTGGTTTTGGTTTTTTCTAAAAAATATTCATATTTCAAAGAATTTTAACTTTCTGTTAATATAGCATAATGCGATATATTTGTCAATTCAAAAAGGGTTAGTTCAATAAGTAAGTGCAAAGATTGCAAAAATTTGATTTTTTTTGTGAAAAAAGTTAGAATGAATTAACTATGAAAAAGGTATTTATTTTTATTTGGGAAGTTGTTAAGATTGTTGTTATTTCCTTAGCAATTATAATTCCTATTAGATATTTTTTAATTCAACCGTTTTTTGTTCGGGGTTCCTCTATGGAACCTAATTTTGATAATGGGCAATATTTGGTTATTAATGAAATTGGCTATCGTTTTGAAGATCCAACTCGGGGTCAAGTAATTGTTTTCAAAAATCCAATTAATCCATCAGAATATTATATCAAGAGAATAATTGGATTACCTGATGAAGCAGTTGAGGTTAAAGATGGACGAGTTATTATTTATAATAAGGAGTTCCCTGAGGGTCAATTATTAGATGAGTCAGTTTATTTATCAGAAGGAATTATTACTCAAGGTAATATACATCTTAAATTAGGCGAAGATGAATATTTTGTCTTGGGTGATAATCGCGGAAAAAGTTCTGATTCACGTCAATGGGGAGTTTTACCAGGAGATAATATTATTGGTCGAGTTTGGTTGCGGGCTTGGCCTTTCGATACAGCTAAAATATTTTAAATTTATGCCAAAATTTCAAGCTCCTAAAGGAATGAGGGATATTCTGCCTGAAGATCAGGTTTATTGGGAAAAAATTAAGCAAGTAGTTAAGAATTTAGCTAAGGATTATGGTTTTGGTTTTTTGGAAACACCAATTCTTGAGGAGGTTGATTTGTTTATCAAAGGAACTGGTCAATACACTGATATCGTTGAAAAGGAAATGTATAGTTTAAGAACTAAAGGAGGCGATCAATTAACTTTGCGTCCAGAGTTTACTCCGGCTGTTATTCGAGCATATTTAGAAAATGGATTATCTCGCTTGCCTCATCCAGTAAAACTTTTTAGTCTTGGTCCAATTTTTCGCTATGAAAGAAAACAAAAAGGACGATATCGACAATCTTATCAAGCTAATTTTGAGGTTATTGGTGAAAAGGATCCTATTTTAGATGCTCAGTTAATTCAATTATTCTTCTCAATTAGTAAGGATTTAGGTTTAAAAAATCTAATTACTCAAATTAACAGTATTGGTTGTTCTCGTTGTCGACCTAATTATCGAAGAATGTTAGTCAGTTTTTATCGAAGCAAGAAAAAACATCTTTGTAGCGATTGCCAGAAACGCGCTCAACGAAATCTTTTAAGATTGTTGGATTGTAAGGAACTTAAATGTATTAAGATAGCTGAAAACGTTCCTCAGATTATCGATCATCTTTGCGATGATTGTCATAGTCATTTTAGAAGTGTTTTAGAATATCTAGACGAGATGGAAATTCCTTACATTTTAAATCCTCATTTAGTTCGAGGATTAGACTATTATACCAAGACGGTTTTTGAAATTTGGCCCGATGATGAAGAAGGTCGTCAAATCGCTTTGGCCGGAGGCGGTCGCTATGATGGATTGATTAAACTATTGGGTGGTAAAGATATGTCAGGAGTTGGTTTTGCTATAGGTTTAGATAGAATGATTAATTTAATACAGGAAAGAAGTATTAAGATTAATACTAGAACCAAGCCAATAATTTTCCTTATTCAATTAGGTGAATTAGGTAAGAAAAAATCTTTAAAACTATTTGAAGAGCTTCGTCGATCTGGTCTAGGAGTAGCTAGTTCTTTTAGTCGTAATACTATGCAAGCTCAATTAAAAAGAGCTGATAAAATGGGCGCTCGTTTTGCTTTAATTTTAGGGCAAAAAGAAGCCTTAGATGAGACGATTATTATTCGAGATATGAATTCTAGTAGTCAGGAAACAGTACCTTTAAGTAAGGTAATTGCGAAAATTAAAAAGAGATTAAAGAAATAAAGGGGGTTTTGTTTAGAGGTGGTGTTTAGAGGTCGTACATTATTTTGTCCGCACCTCAGCAGAGGTTCGGCAAAATAAGGTCCGACCTCGGGGTTAGAACTATGAAAAACTGCATTTTTTGCAAGATTATAGTTGGGGAAATAAAGACTGATTTTATTTATCAGGATGAGCAGGTGGTTGCTTTTAAAGATCTTCATCCGATTGCTCCTATTCATATTTTAATTATTTCCAAAAAGCATATTTCTTTTATTTCTGATATTGTAGAAAAAGATAAAGATTTAATGGGTCAAATGATTCTGGTCGCTAAAAAAATAGCTGATGATTTTGATTTATCAACTAATGGATATAAATTATTATTTAGAGTAAAAAAATATGGTGGGCAGGAAATAGATCATATTCATCTTCATCTAATTGGTGGAGCTCCGCTTTATGAAGATATCCATGCTTTGCCAGAAAAAAAATTATGAATAACGAAAAATCTGTATCACCTTTAACCGATTCTTCAGATAAAGGAAAAGAGAAAATTAGTTTGACTTCCAGTCGGAAGTGGTTTTGGATGGGCATTACTGTTGCCATAATTAGTCCCATTGCTGGAATTATTTTAGCCGTTGCTTTTTGGACTGAGCCAGATTTAAAAAAACAGGGTCGGACTATCTTTGTTTTTTCTATTTTTTTGGGAATAGCTTTTCTCCTTTTAACTAACTGGGCGGTTGAGCAAGGATATTTGCCAACTTATTGATGAACAAAAGATTTTTTCAAGCATTGGCCATTTTGATGGGGCATATTATTGGTGTTGGTATTTTTAGTCTACCATTTATTGCTTCTCGAGTTGGTATTTGGACAATGCTTTTTTATTTTCTCATTTTGGGTGGAATAACTATTCTTTTTGAGTTACTTTATGGGGAAGTGATTTTAAGAACCAGGGAAAAGCATCGTTTACCTGGTTATGCTAAAAAATATTTAGGTGGTTGGGCAAAAAACCTGGCTCTTTTTTCCAGTGGACTTGGTTTGATTATAGCGGTTCTAGCTTATATCATTGTTGGCGGTGGCTTTTTGGGCTCTATTCTTGTTCCTATTTTAGGAGGTAATAGCACTCTTTATGTGTATACCTTTTTTGTTTTAGGGGCTTTTTTGATCTTCTTTGGCGTTAAAAGCATTGCTAGAGTTGAGTCAGTTATGTTAGTTTTTTTCTTAATTATTTTAGGGCTTATTTTTTACAAAGGGGCTTCAGTAATTAATCCAGTCCACTTATTCGTTTTTGATTCTAAATATTTATTTTTGCCTTACGGGGCTATTCTTTTTTCTTTAGCTGGTTTTTCCGTTATTCCAGAAATCAGAGAATATCTAATTGAAAAACCAAAAAATCTTAGAAAAGTAATTATTTTAGCCACTTCTTTAGCTGCTTTGATTTCTCTCTTTTTTGTTTTTATAATCTTGGGTATTACTGGTTCTGAAACTACGCCCGAAGCTATTGCTGGATTAAAAAACCATCTTAGTAACGGGATTGTTGTTTTAGTTTTGCTTTTTGGCGTTTTGGCTACTTTTACTTCATTTTTAACTTGTGGTTTAACTCTTAAAAAAATTCTTTGGTATGATTTTAAAATAAATAAGCACATCTCTTGGGCTCTAGCTTGCTTTTTACCGATATTTTTATTCATCTTAGGCCTAACTGATTTTATTAAAATTATTAGTATTAGTGGAGGGGTTCTTCTAGCCATTAGCGCTATTTTGATGATTTTTATTTATCTTAAAGCCAAAACTAAAGGAGACTTAGAACCAGCTTATTCTTTAAATTTGCCTAAAATTCTTGTCTATTCTCTAATAATTTTCTTTGTTATTGGCGCTGCTTATGAGTTGATTTATTTCTTTTTGTAGGGTATAGTGAAAAAATGAAAGATAAAGATACTTTTCTTAGTCCGAGTAGTGGGCAGATAAAATTAATTAGAGTAGCTCAGGAAATTTCTGGATTTATTAATGAAGATTCTCAATCAAAATATCGTTTGATTGTTGGAACTGATTCCAATGGGGTTAATGGGAATAAATCATCTGATTTTGTCACGGCTATTATTGTTTATCGAATTGGTAAAGGCGGCCGCTATTTTTGGAAAAAAAATAATGGAGGAAAGGTTTATCATACTTTAAGAGATAGGATCCATCAGGAAGTAGCTTTGTCTTTACAATGCGCTCAAAATATCTTGGACCGATTAAAACCATTAATGAAAACTTCTGAACCGAGTTATGATTTTCAGATTCATATTGATGTTGGTCAAAATGGTCCAACTAGAGAAATGATTAAAGAAGTAGTTGGTATGGTTCGAGGTAATGGATTCAAAGCCATGATTAAACCCGAATCCTACGCTGCCTCCACCGTCGCTGATAAATACACATAGAATAATTTTATGAAACTATCTTTTCATGGGGCAGCTAGAATGGTGACTGGCTCTAACTATTTATTAGAAATCGGGGATAAAAAAATCTTGATTGATTGTGGTCTTTTTCAGGGACCAAGAAGAATAGAAGAGAAAAATTACGAACCTTTTCCTTATCGGGTAGAGGATATTGATTTTGTTTTAATTACTCACGCCCATCTTGACCATACTGGTCGTTTACCTAAGTTGTTTAACGATGGTTTTAAAGGTAAGGTTTTTGCTACAGCTCCAACAGTTGATTTTGTGGGTTTTATGCTTGAAGATAGTCAGAAAATCTTGCATCGAAAAGCAGTCCGTAAGGGTTTAAGTTTTAATTGGAATGGCCGACAAATTAAAGAATTAATGGATAGATTTGAAGCAGTTGGCTATAGAGAGGAAGTTGATTTAGGTAATCAGATTAAATTTAAATTTAGAGAAGCTGGGCATATTTTAGGTTCAGCTAGTGTTGAATTAGAGGCCAAAGGTATTAAAATTGTTTTTTCTGGTGACATCGGTTATCCTCAAGCTCCAATTATTAATGATCCGGCTGAGATAGAGGATGCCAATTATTTAATTGTTGAATCAACTTATGGAGATAGGATTCACGAAGTTAGGGGTAATACCAGAGAATTACTAGAAGAGGTTATTGAAAAGACAATAAATCGGAATGGAGTTTTGTTAATCCCTAGTTTCGCTTTAGAAAGAACTCAACGGTTGCTTTATCACTTTAATGATTTAGTTGAAAATAAAAAAATTCCATCAGTCCCTATTTTTGTTGATAGTCCTTTAGCTATTAAATTAACAGAGATTTACAGGAAATATCCTGAATATTATGATCAAGAGGCTTATGATCTTTTTTCTTCAGGTGATGATATTTTTAATTTTCCTGGTTTAGAATTAACATTAACAACTAAAAAATCTAAGGAAATAAATGAAGTGGCTGGTCCAAAGATTATTATCGCTGGTTCGGGTATGTCTCAAGGAGGTAGAATTATCCATCATGAATTAAGATATTTATCTGATCCTAAAAACATGCTTTTGTTTGTCACTTATCAGGTAGAAGGAACTTTAGGTAGAAAAATTTTTGAAGGGG
The DNA here is from genome assembly GCA_018820085.1 of Patescibacteria group bacterium. Lineage (GTDB taxonomy): Bacteria > Patescibacteriota > Minisyncoccia > Portnoybacterales > UBA2143 > JAHJOV01. The sequence goes on along the minus strand of JAHJOV010000034.1, from coordinate 18,772 downwards.
CTAAAAATGTTAAAATATTAGGTCATAATGTTGAAGTTAACGCGGAAATAGCTAGAGTTGATGGTTATTCTTCACATGCTGATCAGAAAAGTTTACTCAAATGGGTTGGTGGTATATCCAAAAGATCCTCTCAACTTAAAAAAGTTTTTGTTTGTCATGGTGAAGAAAATCCATCTCAAGTTTTATCTGATAAGATAACCCAAGATTTAGGTTTGAATGTTATTGTTCCAGTATTAGGTCAATCAATCATTTTGACAAAAAACAATAAAAATAGTAAACTTAATTAAAAATATGACTAAACATCAAGAGGAATTAAAAAAGAGAATATTAGTTCCAGCTTCAAAACTTCCTAAAATTGCTCAAGGAGAGAGTTTAAAAGAGAGAGATGATTTTAAAGAGTCAGTTCAATGGCGTATTTTCAGAATAATGGCTGAATTTGTTGATGGTTTTGAGTTTTTAAGTGATTTTAAAAAGTCAGTTACTTTTTTTGGTTCAGCTCGAACTATACCTTCTAATCCTTATTATCAAGAAGCTAAAAAACTTGCTAAAATGTTGGCTGATGAAAATTTCGCTGTCTTTTCAGGCGGAGGTCCTGGAATTATGGAAGCAGCTAATCGTGGTGCTTATGAATCAAAAAAAGGAGATTCAGTCGGTTTAAATATTCAATTGAAATATGAACAAAGAATTAATGATTATATTAAAAAAGCAATGGGTTTTCATTATTTCTTTACTAGAAAAATAATGCTTTCTTATTCAGCCCAGGCCTATATTTTTTTCCCAGGTGGATTCGGTACCTTAGATGAATTTTTTGAAATTTTAACTCTAATTCAGACAGAAAAGATGCCTCAATATATTCCGATTGTTTGCGTCGGTAATGATTACTGGAAGCCATTTGCTAAATGGATTGAAGAAACAGTTTATCAGCATTACAAATTTATCGACAAAAAAGACGAGGATTTGTACCATTTAGTTGATTCGGCTGAGGAAGCTTTTGAAATAATTAAAAAATCAAGGACAAGAGATGATGTTAATTACTAAAAGAAAAGGAGGTGAATCATGTGGCTATCGAAGTTAAGAAAAAAATAGGAGAAACAACTAGAAGTTTATTAAGACGCTTTTCCAGAAGGATTCAACAAAGTGGCGTTTTGATTCGTGCTCGTAAATCAAGATTTAGAGAAAAAGAAAAAAGTAAAACAGAAAGAAGGAATAGCGCTTTAAGACGAGTCAAAATCGTTGGAGAAAAAGAAAAATTAAGAAAGTTAGGTCTTTTGGAGGAAGAACCTAAGTGGGGAAAACGTAAATAGATGTCTCTTAAAGAAACATTTCAATTAGAGATTAAGACAGCTATGCAAAAGAAGGAAGTCGAGAAGCTTTCTGTTTTGCGTATGGTTTTAGCTGCTGTTATTAATAAAGAAAAACAAAAAAGGGCTAAAACTGGTGAAGAATGCCAATTAACAGATGAAGAAGTTCTAGAAGTTATTACTAGTGAAGCTAAAAAAAGGAAGGATTCAATTGAACAATTTGAGAAAGGTAATCGTCAAGATTTAGCTGATCAAGAAAAATCAGAATTAAAAATTTTAGAAGAATATTTACCAGAACAAATGAATGAAGATGAAGTCAGAAAAATTATCACAGATAAAATTCAGGAATTAGGAGTTAGCGGTCCTCAAGATATTGGTAAGGTTATGGGCGCTATTATGGGTCAATTGAAAGGTAAGGCCAACGGCGGTTTAGTTAATAAAATTGTCCAGGAAGAGTTGAAGAAATAATTTAGCCCAGAGGTCGGACCTCGTTTTACCGAACCTCTGCTGAGGTGCGGACAAAATGAGGTCGGACCTCTAGTGTATATGCTGGAGATTCATAATTTTACGCAGAATCAGATAGACGAAATTTTTTTCCAGCAAGTGGCTGATGTTGTTTTAAAAGTTGTTAATATTGATAAAAAAACAGAAATTAGCTTGGCTATTGTTGGTGATGGCCGGATACGAAAGTTAAATAAGATGTATCGGGGTAAAAATCGAGTTACAGATGTTCTCTCGTTTCAGAATAAAACAGTCATGCCCTATTTAGCTAAAGCTTTCCCGCGAATGAAAAAAGGGGAAGATATGGAATTTATTGAAACGCCCGATGGGATTAAGCGTTTAGGTGAAGTAATTATTTGTTATTCTCGGGCTAAAAAGCAAGCTAAGAAAGCAGGTCATTCTTTAGAAAAAGAGCTGACCATTTTGCTAATTCATGGTATACTTCATTTATCTGGATACGATCATGAGCAAAATGAATCAGAGGCAGAAAGAATGGAAGAGATAGAGAGGAAAGTGCTAGATTTAATTTAACTTGAGGTCGGACCTCGTTTTGCCGAACCTCTGCTGAGGTGCGGACAAAATAAGGTCGGACCTCTAGCGTGTCAAATGCCAAAAGAAACTATTATTGCTGGATTAGATGTAGGCAGCTGTTTTATTAGAACAGTTGTTGCTAGAATACGGGCTGATAAAACTAAGCCGCAGATTCTTGGTATAGGTCAAGCACCTTCTTTTGGTTTACGCAAAGGAGTAGTTGTTGATGTTGAAGAAACAGTTAAGAATATTAGTGAATCGGTTCAAGAAGCAGAAAGAAACAGCGGTATTTCTATTGATCGAGTAGTCGTTAGTTTAAGCGGTAATCATATTACTCCTAGAATTAGCAAGGGAGTTATTGCGATTTCACGAGCTGATGGAGAAGTTTCTAAGGAAGATGTTGATCGAGCTATGACTGCTGCTTCAGCTGTTTCAGTCTTACCTAATAGAGAAATTATTCACGTTATTCCTCGAGGCTTTTTAGTTGATGAACAAAATAGTGTTAAAGATCCAGTTGGTATGAATGGAGTTCGTTTAGAAGTAGATGCTTTAGTCATTGAGGGTTCAAGCCCTTTTATTAAAAATCTGACTAAATGTATTTCAGAAGCAGGATTAGAAATAGATGAATTAGTTCTAGCCCCTTTAGCGGCTAGTCGGGCAGCTCTAAGTAAAAGACAAAAAGAATTAGGCGTCCTGGTCTTAGATCTGGGCGGAGGAACAGCTGGGATAACAGTTTTTGAAGAAGGTAATATTATTCATAGTTGTGTTTTGCCAGTTGGTTCAGCTCATATTACTAATGATATTGCTATTGGTTTAAGAAGTGATATTGATCTAGCAGAAAAAGTTAAATTAGAATATGGTTCGGCTTTACTTTCAGAAATTAACAAAAAAGATGTAATTGATTTAGCTAAGATGGGTTCTCGCGAGACGGGTATAATTCCTCGAGTTCAAGTAGTTGAAATAGTAGAGGCTCGTCTTAGCGAAATTTTAGAGTTAACTAATAAAGAGTTGAAAAAGATTGATCGACAAGGATTATTACCAGCTGGAGTAGTTCTTTTAGGTGGTGGTGCTAAAGTACCAGGTTTAGTTGATTTAGCTAAAGCAGAATTAAAGTTACCAGTTCAAGTTGGCTTTCCAATGGAGTTGGAAGGAATTGTTGATGAAATTGAAGATCCGTCTTTTGCTACAGCTATTGGTTTAGTTCTTTGGAATATGGATAGTCAGAAAAAATCAGGCAGTCAAGGTATTTCTCTTCCTGAATTTTCGGTTGGCTCAACGATTGGTAAACTCAAACACTGGTTTCGTGGATTTTTGCCTTAAACACTTGCATTATTTTCGTAATTGTGATAATTTTCTAAATAAGATTTTAACATATATTTAAATGCATTGAGGGGGGACTAGGGACTCCTCTTTGTTTATTATTATGGCACAAATAAGACCAGACGTAGAAACTTTTGCTAAAATTAAAGTAGTTGGTGTTGGAGGAAGCGGAGGCAATAGTATCTCTAGAATGTTAGCCTGTAAAATTCAAGGTGTTGATTTTGTGGCTATCAATACCGACGCTCAAGATCTCCACCACGTCAAGGCGCCTGAGCGACTTCATATTGGTAAAAATCTAACTAAAGGATTGGGCGCTGGTATGAATCCGGAAATAGGTCGTCAGGCAGCTGAAGAGAATCGTGATGAAATTCATGAAGCAGTCAAAGGCGCTGATATGGTTTTTATTACTTACGGATTAGGTGGTGGTACTGGTAGTGGGGCTGGTCCAGTTATTGCTGAAGCAGCTAAAGATTCAGGAGCTCTTACTGTTGCTGTTGTAACTAAACCTTTTTCTTTTGAAGGAAAACAGCGAGCCCGAATTGCTGAAGAAGGGTTAGCTCAACTTAAAGATAGAGTTGATACTTTAATTACTATTCCTAACGATAAACTACTTGCCTTTATTGATCGCAAAACACCTTTACTCGATGCTTTTGCAGTAGTTGATGATGTTTTACGACAGGCTGTTCAAGGTATTTCTGACTTAATTATTACACCTGGTATTGTTAATGTTGATTTTGCTGATGTTAAGGCAATTATGGGAAACACTGGTTCAGCCTTAATGGGAATTGGTCGAGCTACTGGTGAAGATCGAGCAGTTGAAGCGGCTAAAGCAGCTGTCAATTCACCACTTCTTGAACTTTCAATTGATGGAGCTAAGGGAGTTCTCTTTAATATTAGTGGTGGACCTGATCTATCTATGACTGAAATTAACGATGCCGCTAAAGTTATTACTGAATCAATTGATCCAGAGGCTAAAGTTATTTTCGGCGCTGTTATGGATGACAAGTTAAAGAAAGGAGAAATCAAAGTTACTGTTATTGCTACTGGCTTTGATGAAGAAATAATTAATAAAAAGTTGGGCGAAACTAGGATTCAAGATATCTCACCTATCAATCAATCTAATCTTCAACATATTACGAAAAAGACAGACTTTAAGTCAAGAGAAACGACAGCTCCAATAACTGAAGAGTCAGAAAGCGAATGGGATATTCCCGCCTTCATTAGAAGGAAGATGAAATAGTTTTTGGCAATGATAACATCCTGCAGTGTTGTGGGGTGTTTTTTGTCTCTGTTTACTTCTATTTTTTATTGGAGTAAAATACATCTATGCTTGAGAAAAAAATAAAATTTAATCAGATCAGAAAAAGAGATGGTCGTGCTTTAGATTTTGACCAGTCTAAAATTACAGATGCAATTTTTAAAGCCCTAACTGCTACTAAAGAGGGTGGAAAAAGAGTTGCTCAAAAATTATCAGATCAAGTAATTGATCTTTTAAGCCGAAGATTTAAAAAAGAAGATATTCTCCAAATTGAACAGATTCAAGACATTGTTGAAGAGGTTTTAATTATTAATGATTATTCTGAAACAGCTAAGTCATATATCCTTTATCGTGAACAGAGACGACGAACTAGAGAATCGGCTACAGCTATTGATGAAGAAGTGGAAATGGTTGATCAATATCTTCAAGAATCAGATTGGCAAGTTAAAGAAAATGCTAACATGGCTTATTCTTTGCAAGGATTGAATAACTATATTGTTTCCAGAGTGGCTAAAAGGTATTGGCTTAACAAGATTTATCCCAAGCAGATTAGGGATGTAGTCGCCAGTGGTGATTTTCATATTCATGATCTAGATAGTTTGAGTTGTTACTGTCAGGGTTGGGATTTGTTTGATATTTTATTACGTGGCTTTAGCGGAGTCAAAGGAAAGGTTGAATCAAAACCGCCTAAACATTTACGAGTTGCCCTGGGTCAATTAGTTAACTTTTTTTATACTCTTCAAGGAGAAACGGCTGGAGCTGAAGCAGTTAGTAATTTTGATACTTTATTAGCTCCTTTTGTTCGTTATGATAATTTAAACTATAATCAAGTTAAACAAGCTATGCAGGAATTCTTGTTTAATTGCGCTGTGCCAACCAGGGTCGGATTTCAAACGCCTTTTATAAATATTACTTTAGATACTAAGCCTTCTTCGGTTTATGCTGATCAACCTGTTATTATTGGAGGTAAAATACAAAAAGAAAATTACGGTGAATTTCAAGAGGAGATGAATATGCTTAATAAGGCCTTTTATGAAGTTTTAACAGAGGGGGATAAAAATGGTCGGCCTTTTACTTTTCCTATTCCTACAGTTTCCATTACTAATGATTTTGATTGGGACAATCCAGCTCTTGATGCAATGTGGGAGGCGACAGCTAAATACGGTGTTAACTATTTTTCAAATTTTATCCAATCAGATATGAGTCCAGATGATGTTCGTTCTATGTGTTGTCGATTACGTTTAAATAATAAAGAGCTTTATAAGCGAGGTGGCGGATTGTTTGGAGCTAATCCATTAACTGGATCAATTGGTGTGGTTACAGTTAATTTACCTCGATTGGGTTATCTTTCTAAGACACGAAAAGAATTTTTTAGTCGTTTAGCTGAATTAATGGATTTGGCTAGGAGTTCTTTAGAAATTAAGAGGAAAGTTTTAGATAATTTTATGAATAATGGATTATATCCTTATTCAAAATATTATTTAGCTGAAGTCAAGAAAATACGAGGCGATTATTACGGTAATCATTTTTCAACTATTGGTTTAGTTGGTATGAATGAATGTCTTTTAAATTTTATAGGCGTTAATATTGCCTCTAATCAAGGAAAGAGGTTTTCTTTAGAGATTTTAGATTTTATGCGAGATCGTTTGGTTGGTTATCAGAAAGAAACTGATAATCTTTACAATCTTGAAGCCACACCAGCCGAAGGAACATCATATCGTTTAGCTTTAAAGGATAAAAAAGAATTTCCTAAGATCATTACAGCTGGAACCAAAGAAGTTCCCTATTACACAAATTCAACTATGTTGCCAGTTAATTACACGAATGATATTTTTGAAGCTCTTAAATTACAAGATGATATTCAGGTGAAATATACAGGTGGAGTAGTTATGCATTTATTTTTGGGTGAGCAAATTAATGATATAGAGTCAGTTAAAAGTTTAATCAAGAAGATTTTTAGCAAATTTCATTTGCCTTATCTTACTTTAACGCCAACCTTTTCAATTTGTCCTCACCATGGATATATTGCTGGAGAACACTTTATTTGTCCTAAATGTGTTATTGAACAGCCTTGTGAAGTGTATTCACGAATAGTTGGATACATTAGACCAGTTCAGCAATGGCATATTGGCAAAAGGGAGGAGTTTAAAGAGAGAAAAGTATTTAAGATTAAGAAAGAATGTTGATTGGCGGTTTGCAAAAATCAACTTTAATTGATTACCCAGGGAAGGTAGCGGCAACGATTTTTACTATTGGTTGTAATTTTAAATGCCCTTTTTGCCACAATCCGGAATTAGTTGATTTAAAGAAAATTAAGAGGCAGCCTAAAATATTTGAGGCGGTCTTTTTTGATTTTTTAAAATCAAGACAAGATCTTTTAGAGGGGATTTGCATTACTGGTGGCGAACCAAGTATCCAGCCAGATATTATAGATTTTATTAAAAAGATTAAAAAGTTAAGTTTTTTAGTTAAATTAGATACCAATGGTAGTCAACCAAAAATCTTAGAAAAACTTTTCAATCAAAATCTTTTAGATTTTGTAGCTATGGATATTAAATCATCTCAAGAAAATTATTCTAAAACAGCTGGTATTAAAATTAATCCACAAGACATTCAGAAAAGTATTGATTTAATCAGAGAAAACAAAATTGATTACGAATTTAGGACAACTATTGCGCCAGGTTTAATTAATAACGAAGAAATTAAGAAAATAGGACAATGGCTTAAGGGATCAAAGAAATTCGCTCTTCAGCAATTCCGTCCAGAAAAAACTCTAGACCAGTCATGGCAGAAAAGTAGACCTCTCCTAGACGAAGAATTAAAACAAATGTCCAAGATTGCCCAAAAGTATTTTGAGCAAGTGGAATTAAGAGGGATATAAAAAGCGGTGGTTTGAGAATGAAATCTGATATGAGGTTAGACCTTCAGTAAAGGTCTGACCTCTATGGAATGTGGCAACAGAATTAAGCAGAATTAAGGTCAGACCTCATTTTGCTGAACCTTTACTGAAGGTTCAGACAAAATAAGGTCGGACCTTACCATACAAAATAAGGTCGGACCTCTAAGAGTATGTTATTATGTAAATAATGACCGCATCTAGGATATTTCTTTATCTCTGTTTATTATTTATCATTGGTGTTTTTGTCTATTCTTTGCTTAAAGCTCCTCAGGAAAATGAGGAGCTTTCCTCTTTTTATAATCAGGAAATCAATTTTATAGGTATTATTACAGGTGAACCAGAACAGAGAATTAACCAGCAGAAATTCGAGTTTAAATCAGAAGAAATTCAGGGTAAAATCTTAATTACCACCGAAATATATCCAGAGTATCAATACGGAGATAAATTAGAAATCTTCGGAAAATTAACAGAACCAACTGTCTTTGATGATTTTGATTATCAGGCCTATTTAGCCAAAGATAAAATATATTTAACTATCTATTATCCCAGTATCAAATTAATTGAACAAAATCAGGGCAATTGGTTTTTTGGAAAAGTTTTTAATTTCAAAGATAAATTAAGAAAAGTAATTGAGCAAACTTTATTACCGCCTCAATCAAGTATTCTTAAAGCTGTATTTCTGGGAGATAGATTTGGACTTTCTAATCAATTAAAAGAAAAATTAAATATATCTGGGACAAGACATATTGTCGCTATTTCTGGGATGCACATGATTATTATGACCCAGATTTTGTTATTCTTGGGTTTAGGTATTGGTCTTTGGCGTAGTCAGGTCTTCTATTTCGTGCTTATCCTCTTAGTTCTATATATTATTATGATAGGGGCTCCAGCTTCGGCTATCCGAGCTGGGATTATGGCTGGTTTACTTTTAATTGCTCAGAAAATTGGACGACTAAGGAGCGCTGATAGAACTGTGATTTTTGCGGCTACAATTATGCTTTTATTTAATCCTTTGCTTTTAAAATCCGATGTCGGGTTTCAACTTTCTTTTGCCGCTACCTTAAGTATTATTTATCTTAAGCCGATCTTTGATAAAAAAACATCTAAGTGGCCTAATCCTTGGCGTTTAAAAGATATTTTAACTATGACCTTGGCTGCTCAATTAGGGACTCTACCTATTTTGATTTTTCATTTTGGCCGTCTTTCTTTGATTTCTCCAATAGCTAATATATTAATTGTTCCTATTTTGTCTTTTATCATGATAGGGGGGATGATTTTAATTTTTTTTGGACTTATTTGGTTACCCTTAGGAAAAATTATTGTTTGGCCAATTTGGTTTTTATTAACTTATTTAGTTAAAGTAGTTAATTATTTATCTTCTGTCCCTTTAGCCACGATTGATTTTAATAATATTTCTTGGTTTTTTTTGATAGGATATTATTTAATTTTGATTTGGATAATTTGGCAAGGAAATAAAAAAAGGGAATGCAAAATTCTGCATTCCCCTAAAACGATTTCTTTGTGATGATTATTTAATCGTCTCTTGTTTGAGTCTTATATGTATGGGCTTCATGTTTTCTCCAAAAAGCCACGTGGGTAGTATAAACCCCCTTGCCCGGATTGGAAAATTCCGGCCGCTGGGCTGTCACAGTTTTACCATTAATCCGTACGTCGAAAATCCCTTTTTGCCAATCTTTTTCGGAAACTTGAACCGGAACGATTTTCTCATGGGCCATCTTGTCGATTACGAAAACTGCTTTTGGCATAAAAAATCCTCCTTATAAAGTTTTTGTGAATGAACCAATATTATCTATATTTATATAATTTTCTCAAATTGTCAATAGATGAGGGGGAATTGAAGTCTGATATGAGGTCAGCTGATATGAGGTCAGACCTTCTCCAAAGGTCTGACCTCTATAGAATGTAGCAACCTACTACAGAGTTAAGGTCGGACCTTCTTTTGCTGAACCTTTACTGAAGGTTCAGACAAAATAATGTCTGACCTTATCAATGCGAACCTTATAAAATAGTGTCCGATCTCTAATAACCTCAGAGAATATGCTAAAATATAGATATGTTTTTTATAAGAAGAATTAGGTTTTTTATTTTAATTGTTTTTCTAGGCGGTGCGGTTTTTATCTGGTCAGCCGTTTTTGAGCAGGTTTCAGATAATATTTTGGAAGTTACCTTCTTTGATATTGGCCAGGGTGATGCTATTTTTATTGAAACCCCAGCAGGAAAACAAATTTTAATTGATGGCGGACCAGATAAAAGTATTTTAGAAAAATTAGGTCAGGAAATGCCTCTTTATGATCGGACTATTGATCTGGTTATTTTAACTCATCCTGATGCTGATCATTTGACTGGTTTGGTTAAAGTTCTTAATTATTATAAAATAGACCACATTTTAACCAGTGGTTTAGAAAAAGACACAGTTGTTTATCAAAAGTGGAAAGAATTAATTGAACAAAATCAAATTCCTTTAACTTTAGCTCAAGCTGGGCAGAATATTATTTTAGAAGAAGGAATTATTTTTGAGGTTTTTTGGCCAGAACAATCTTTACTTGATTCTTATTCTGACCCAACTAATAATGTTTCTGTGGTTGGCAGATTAGTTTATGGAAAGACAGAAATTCTTTTAACCGGTGATATTGAAAAAAAAGTAGAGAATATTTTACTCGACCAGAATATTGAATCAGATATTTTGAAATTAGCTCATCACGGCAGCAAGACATCCACAGGCGATAATTTTTTAAAAATTGTTAATCCAGGAGCAGTTGTTATTTCAGTCGGTGAAAATAATCGCTATAATCATCCTAGTCCAGAAGTTTTGGAGCGAATAAAAGATATTTTAACTTATCGAACTGATCAAAATGGAGATATTAAAATTTTGACAGACGGGATTTTATTTGATATATTAACTGAATTATGAAAAACAATAGACCTCAAGAAAAAACTTTAGTTTTAATTAAGCCGGATGGAGTCCAGCGTTCTTTAATTGGCGAGATTATTCATCGCTATGAACGAACTGGGTTAAAATTAGTTGGTTTAAAATTTTTTACGCCAAGCACAAAATTAGTTGAACAACACTATCTTATGGATAAAGGTTGGTTGGAAGCAGTTGGAAATAAATCTATTGCTTCTTATAAGAAAAGAGGTAAAAAATTGCCTTTTAGCGATTCTAAAAAATGTGGATTAAGAATTTTAGAAACTTTAAAGAAATATTTATCTGCTGGGCCAGTCGTGGCTATGGTTTGGCAAGGCAATGAAGCAGTTGGTATTGTTCGGAAAATTACTGGTGGCACTGAACCATTAACTTCAGATGTTGGTACCATTAGGGGAGATTTAACTCTTGATTCTATTATTTTAGCTGATATTGATGGACGAGCAGTTAGAAATTTAATTCATGCCTCAGGTAGTTCAGAAGAAGCGAATAAAGAAATTAAGATTTGGTTTAAACCAAGTGAAATTGTTAAATATCGTTTAGTTCAGGAAGAAGTATTGTATGATGTTGACTTAAATGGAATAATGGAGTAATTTTAAAATATATAGTTATTTTTTATTAACCTGTTTAAAGATTGAGGAGGGGGGATGATGTCAAATAGGGGTTGCTGGAAATGTAAAAAGTGCGGGGCCACTAACAAAAAGTCTCGTAAAACATGTCATGAATGCGGTTTATCAAAACACGGTTAAACGGTTAATATGATTGAGAAAAACGCCTCGAGTGAATTGAATCACCTGGGCGTTTTCATTTAAACAAGTATTAAATCAGATAGTTTATTTACTCTTACTCATTGTCTTGATACATTTAGTGCAGGCCTTAACTTTTTTACCATTAGCAAGAGTAGCCAATTGTAAATTGGGGTATTTTCTTTTTTTTCCGGTTGGGTTATACTTACCACGAAGCTTCTTTCTAATAACCGCTATCATTGATTTTTTACCGCAAATTGAACATCTTCTAGACATATTAGTTCGTATTCTATCATTAAATATATAAGTTATCAAGTCTCATGGACAGTTCTAATATTGTTATTTTAATTTTTCAGTTAGCCATTTTTCTAATGTCAGTAGTCATTCATGAATTTGCTCATGGCTGGATGGCTTTTCGTTTAGGTGATTCGACGGCAAAATATTCTGGCCGATTAACTTTAAACCCTATTAAACACTTAGATTTCTGGGGTTCTTTTATGGTTCCTATGATGCTTTACTTTTTTTCTAGTGGAACGATGGTTTTTGGTTGGGCTAAACCTGTTCCATATAATCCATATAATCTTAAAGATCAAAAATATGGAGAAGCTAAAGTTGCTTTTGCTGGTCCAGCTGCTAATTTGCTAATCGCTTTAATTTTTGGCCTCAGCCTACGTTTTATACCTATAGATATATTAATTAGTACTGGTTTAGTTCAAATTTTTGGCTTAATTGTATTTTTAAATATTCTTTTAGCAATTTTTAATCTAGTTCCCTTACCTCCTTTAGATGGTTCTAAGATTCTTTTTACCTTTTTACCTCGTTCTTTAGATAATTTAAGGATTTTTTTGGAGCAGTATGGTATGTTTATCTTACTCTTTTTCATCTTCTTTGCTTTCCAATGGATTTTACCAATAGTTTTAGGAATTTTTAGATTGATTGTTGGTTAGGAATGTCTTAAGGTATAAAAAACCCCTTCGGTAGACCGAAGGGGTTTTTTAGTTCTCAGGCAGAGGTTCGTTCCTCACTCTATCAAAATTTAAATTATTTTCTTTCTTCAAGTTTTATTGAAGTAGTTCCAATTTTGTCATCACGGAGAATCTTAATTTCAATAATACTACCAGGTTTTTGCTTGTGAATCATTTCTTGAAGAGGGTTTTTATGATTAATTTTTTTCTTGCCGAATTCTAAGATAATATCATGTTCTCTTAATCCAGCTTTATCTGCCGGACTGCCGGAAACAACAGCTGAATCGCCAGCGCCTGGTTCTCGGATAATTAAAGCTCCATGATCAACCGGTAAACGAAGATTAAGTCGAGTGGCAAATTCTTTTTGAAGTTCTTTGTTAATTAAAATATATCGAACACCTAAGAATGGTTGAATAATCCGGCCGTGTTTTTTAAGATCTTCTAAGTCTTTTTTAGCATTGTTAATTGGGATAGCAAAACCCATATTTTGAGCGCCCATAACAATAGCAACATTAATAGCAATAACTTTGCCGTCAAGCGTTAAAAGAGGTCCTCCCGAATTTCCGGGGTTAATAGCGGCATCAGTTTGAATTAGTCCTCTTAATTCAGCTGTTCGTCCAGAAACACCATCATGAGCTGTTATTAGACGACTTAAGCCGGAAATTACTCCTCGCGAAACAGTGTTAGGAAAAGATCCTAAAGGATTGCCAATAGCTATAACGTCTTCGCCTAATTCTACTTTGCTGGAATCGCCTAATTCTAAAATAGGAAATTTTCTTTTTTTAGCGTCTTTAATTTTTAAAATAGCTACGTCTTGAACAGGATCGCGAGCCAGAATTTCTGCTTGGTATTCTTTTTCATCAGGGGTTATAATAGTGTATTCAACATCAGGGGAAACAACGACATGTCGATTAGTTACAATAATTCCATCTGAAGAAACAAAAAAACCACTTCCACCGCCAATCTTAATTTTCTGCTTTCCTTCTTGGCGGTATTGAGTGATAGGGGGACCGTAAGGACCAAGATATTCATCAAAAGGTTGAACGTAATATTTTCTGATTTTAGGTAAATCTTTGCTGATAATAATACTGACAACAGCAGGACCAACTTTTTTAATAACGTTTATAAGAGGTGATTTTTGCATGAATTTGTTTCCTTTGATTCAAGTATATTCCATTGACTTGGAATAGTCAATAAGATAAGATAAGGAATGTGGGGAAAACTGCCCTCGTAGCTCAGAGGATAGAGCAGCGCACTCCTAACGCGCAGGTTCGCAGGTTCAATTCCTGCCGAGGGTACTCGGTTAAAGCTATAAAAGGGCCCATAGCGCAGCGGTAGCGCATCTGGCTGGCAGCCAGGAGGTCGAGAGTTCGAATCTCTCTGGGTCCACACAATTAAATTTATGCCGAGGTAACTCAACGGTAGAGTGCTTCCCTGAAAAGGAAGAGGTAGTGGGTTCGACCCCCACCCTCGGCACCACGCGGGTATCGTATAGCGATTATTACATCTGGTTGCCAATCAGATAATGAGGGTTTGACTCCCTCTACCCGCTCCAGATATTAAAAACGCCCAAAAACCCTTGACAAAATGGATTGGATATGTTAGTATGTAGACAAATCCCAAAGCGGGGTTTTTTAATTTGACAAAAAAATATGTTTATAACTAATCCTAAGATTTCAGCATCTTTAGCTTTAGTTAGTTTAATTTCCAATCTGTTTATATCTCAACCTCAGGTTGAAGTTGATTTAGATCAATTAAAACCTGTTGAGCAACTTACTACTATCCATGGTCAAGCTTTGGTTCAATCGACTAATCCTGATACACCTGTAGTTATTAATCAACGTTGGGTGATTGTGACTGGATATTCTAGTACAGAAGACCAGACTGACTCAACTCCGTTTATTACTGCTTCTGGATCTCGTGTTAATGATGGGACAGTTGCTTGTAACTTTTTGAGGTTTGGGACCAGGGTTAGATTCCCTGATATCTATGGAGATAAGATATTCGTTGTTAAGGACCGAATGGCCCTTAAGAATAGTCATAAGATAGATATTTGGTTTACCTCTCGTGGGGAAGCCATCCAGTTTGGAGTTAGACAACTTAAAGTTGAAGTTCTGAAAATATAAAAGAGACCCAACATCGGGTCTTTTTTATATTGTGCCGAGAGAGGGACTCGAACCCTCAAGGGCTTGCGCCCACATGATTTTAAGTCATGCGTGTTTGCCATTTCACCACCTCGGCAGTATTTTGTCAAACTTGAGGTCACGACCGGATTCGAACCGGTGTAGACGGTTTTGCAGACCGTTTCCTAACCACTCGGACACGTGACCTTATTCTTATCCTATCATTGACTTAAAATTTCTTCAATCCTTTGAGCCTTGGCTTCAATTTGGTCTATTTCAAAACTAATCTTAGGGGTGAATTTTAAGCGTATTCTTTTGTTAAGCGCTTGTTGAAGATGATAAATATTTTTTTCAATTATTTCAAGAGCTAGTTTATTTTTTTCTGTTGGGATGACACTAATTTTAACTTTGCAGTTTTTTAAATCAGGTGAAGTATCAACATTAGTAATTGTTACCAAGACATCATCAAAATCAATCTCTTTTAAAAGTAATTGACTAATTTCTTGTTTGAGTAATTCATTAACTCGTTGAATTCGTTGAGACATTGTTAAATTTCTTTCTTTTTTCTTTCTTCTTGATAGAATTCTAAAATATCTCCTTCTTCAATAATTGTATCACCTCTGAATTGAATACCACATTCTTGACCTTTATTAACTTCATCAATCTCTTTTTTGTCTCTTTGAAGTTGAGCAATTCTACCTTTGCCTATTTTTGTGGTTCCCCTAATAATATCAGTTTGAATACCTTGTTTGGCTTGTCCATTAGTTACCTTGCCCCCAATAATCTGTTTATCTTTTTCGGTTCGGAAAACGGCTAAAACTTTTAATTGACCAATAACATTTCTGGTAATCTCTGGTTCTAAAAGTTTAGAAAGTAACTCTCTAACAGCTTGAATTAATTCGTAAATAATATCAAAAGTAATAATCTTTACTTTTTTTTGATTAGCTAGTCTTTGAATGGCGGAACTGGTCTTGTTCCGGAAACTGATTATTTTAGCTTTAGCTGATTCAGCTAATTTAATATCTGATTCATTAATCTCACCGGCATCAGCCTTAAGAATTCTAATAGCTACTTCTTCACTGGGAATACTTCTAAGTGATTCTTTAATTGCTTCTAAGCAACCATAAACATCGCATTTTAGAATTATATTCAATATTTTTTTATTTGCTTCAAAGACAAGAACTTCTTTATTGTCTTCGGGTTGTCTTTTAGCTGATTTTCGATTAACTCTAGCTTGGGCTTCATTTAAATTATCGAAAATATAGAATTTCTCTCCAACCTGAGGAACTTGATTAAATCCAGTTACCACAGCCGGTGTTGAAGCAGTCGCTTCTTTAATCGGCTTACCTTGAAAGTCTTCCATAATTTTAACTTTGCCAAAAGCTGAATCAGTGCCAATAATGTCTTTATTAGTTAAAATTCCTTCTCTAACTAGAAGAGTAGCTGTATTACCTCGTTGACTATTACAATTTGATTCAACAATTGCTCCTGAAGTGGGTTGATTAGGATCATCTTTTAATTCTTCCATTTCAGAGACTAAATTAATCATTTCCAAGAGATTATCAATACCTTGGCCGGTTTTAGCTGAGACGTTAATTGAAGGGACAGAACCATTAAAAGATTCAACAAGGATATCCTGTTTAGCTAATTCTCCCTTAACTTTTTCTGGCTGGGCCTCTTTTTTATCTATTTTGTTAATAGCGACAATAGCAGGAATACCTGTTTTTTTAATATGTTGAATAGCTTCCTTAGTTTGAGGTTTAATTCCTTCTTCAGCGGCTACAACTAGAATAGCAATATCTGCTATTTTAGCTCCTCTTGAACGCATAGCTGAAAAGGCCTCATGACCTGGCGTATCAATGAAGGTAATCAATTTATCTTGATGTTCAACTTGATAAGCGCCAATATGTTGAGTAATGCCGCCAGATTCTTTCTCGGCGACTTTAGATTTACGGATATAATCAAGAATTGAAGTTTTTCCGTGATCAACATGACCCAAAATGACCACGACAGGTGGTCTGGTTTGAAGCTTCTTTTTTTGTTCCTTTTTCTTAGCCATATATGGCTTAAAATACCATTTTTAAGGGTTTTGGTCAAATAAAACTAAAAACAACCAGAGATAGTTGTTTTTTAGTCGTTAGATTTTAGTTATTTTTTAATCTTGGCTCCGGCTTTTTTTAGGGCTTCTAATTCTTCTTTGGATAGAGGATAAGTTGATTGGCCAGATTTAATCGGTTTAGAATATATCCTATTTCCATCGCGGGTAAATAAACTAGAGATGACCAGGCCGTTATCATGAAGATCAAGTAGAGCAATGGCAAAGCTTTGGTCGCCACCTGTTTCTTTAAAAGGATTAAAACGAACAATACTAACTTTTTGGATACTTTGATTAGCCATTTTTTTTAAAAATCTTGCTGAATTAAAAAGTTCCTGAATATCTGTTTCAGCTTTTTTTAATCTTTTAATTTCTTCAAATAGGACGCCTTCTAAATCAGTCGCTTTTTTACCATTGAAAAATACTTTTAATCTTTTTTTAATTTGAGAAAGCTGGAGATGAAGAAAAACATTCCAGATAATTAAGAGGATTAAAATAGATAGAGAGATAAGATATATAGGATTTTGAATTAAAGTGTTTAACATTATAAATTACTATGATTATGGCGTCGCGTAATAAATTTTAATAAAAATTTAAACGTGACAGCCACGTTGAAATTGCAAAACAATTTCTTACGTGGCGGAGAGGGTGGGATTCGAACCCACGGTCGCTTAAAGCGACTATCGCTTTCGAGGCGATTCCGTTATGACCACTTCGGTACCTCTCCATGCACGGTGTTTGGTCCCGACATAAAGTCGGGACTAATATTTATCACTAAATCAGAGATTTAGATAAATATTTAGTGGGCGGTGAGGGATTCGAACTCCCGACTTTCTCGGTGTAAACGAGACACTCTGGCCAGCTGAGTTAACCGCCCGCAACTAATTGTATCCTAACAGGAAACTTTAAAAAAATCCAGAGTCGTTAATTAATTGGCAGTTTTGGTATTTTATGATAGAGTCAAGAGATGATTAACTATTTCAGCCATTTTCAAGGCAAGAAAATTACCCTTATGGGTTTAGGTCTTTTGGGTCGCGGTTTGGGGGTGGCCCGATTTTTAATTGAGCAGGGTGCTCAATTAACTATTACTGATTTAAAAACCAAAAGAGAATTGACTGATTCTTTAAAGAAACTTAGTAAGTTTAAAGGCGTTAAATATGTTTTGGGTCAACATCGTTTAGCTGATTTTGAAAATAGAGATTTAATTATTAAATCAGCTGGTGTTCCGTTTGATTCTAAATATATTAAAGAAGCAAAGAAAAATAAGATTTCTATAGAAATGGATGCTTCTTTATTTGCTAAATTAGCTCCGGTTAAAATAATTGGTATTACCGGTACTCGAGGTAAATCAACTGTCACAGATATTGTTTATCAAATTCTTAAAAAACATTACAAGAAAGGAGATGTTTTTTTAGGTGGTAATATTAAGGGGATAGCTACTTTACCTTTTTTGAATAAAGTTAAAGAACGAGATATTGTTGTTATGGAACTTGATTCTTGGCAGATGCAAGGATTTGGTGATTCAAAAATTAGTCCTCATATTGCTGTTTTTACTAACTTTTTATCTGATCATATGAACTATTATCGTAATAGCATGAATAGATATTTTGATGACAAAGCTAATATTTTTAAATATCAAAGCAAGGATGATTATTTAATTATTAGTCAACAAGCTAATCAGGAGATTAGAAAAAGATTTAAAAGTAAAATTAAGAGTAAGATTATTAAGATATCTGATAATAAATGGGAGACAAAATTACTTGGTCAGCATAATCAGAATAATATTAATTTAGCGGTAGAAGTTTTAAAAATCTTAGGGATTAATAAGTTAGTTATTAAAAAAGAATTAAAAACATATTTAGGTATGCCTGGTCGATTGGAATTTGTTAGAACCTTTAAAGAAGTTGATTACTACAATGATACTAATTCAACCACGCCTGATGCTCTCATGGTTGCTCTTAATTCTTTTAACAAAAAGGTTATTCTTATCGCTGGAGGAAATGACAAGGAATTAGATTATAAAGAAGTAGTTAAAGTAATTAGAAAAAAAACCAAAGCCATTATTCTAATTAAGGGCACAGCGACAGAT
>JAHJOV010000033.1 GCA_018820085.1 Patescibacteria group bacterium | reverse complement strand
TGAAGCTAGAGCGTGAACTAAGGTTGCTCCTAAAAAACGAAAGCCAATCGTATTTAGAGCTTGATTGAAATCAGGAAAAGAAATTTTAAAGAGAACCATTAAGTTTTCTACAGACGCAAAACCAAGACCAGCTATAAGACAATATATCATAGCATCGGTTGGCTCGTCAAATATTGATTTTTTAAGAACTGTAAATTTAACTACAGCATATTTTAGATATTCTTCAACTAAAGCTGGAATCAAGGTGGCTGCTAAAAGAGCGGCTACAAAACCATTTCGGGGCATATGAGATAAAATATCTAGAGGATTATAGGTTGGATCCATTAGCCAGATTAATAAGAGTTCAAAAACAATGGCGATTGGAGCAATCAACATACCATAGAAAAAGATTTTCAAAATCATTGAATTTGGTTCTGGGTTTTTATCTTTTCTTAAATAAAAACAAAGCCAGATTAAGCTGGGTAAAAGACCGAGTAAGATGTAAAAGATATATTGCATTATTTGGGCCAATCCTCAACCATTAAAAAATCTTTTTCTTTAAATGGCAGTTGTTGATAAATTGTTTCAGTTACAAAAGGGACAAAAGGATGAAGTAGTTTTAAGGAATTAATTAAAACATAGGCTAGAATTTGTTTAGTTTGAGGATTGTCTTGTTTTTTGGCCGCTTCAATATATGTATCGCAAAAGTCATGCCAAAAATAGTCATAAATTAAATGAGCGGCCTGACCAAAACGATATTTTTCTAATTCAGTTGATACTTTTTTAGTTGTTGTGTCTAATTTTTTAAGAATTCTTTTATCATCTTTGGTTAATTTTTTTTGGGATTTAGGATTTGTAATTTTTTCAAAATTTCCGATTTGTTGTAAAACAAATCGACTTGCATTCCAAATCTTATTAGCGAATTTTTTACCCATTAAGATATTTTCTTCGGAAAAGTGAATATCTTGTCCGCCCAAGGATTGGTAAATCATACCAAAACGAGTGGCATCTGCTCCATACTTATCAACTAATTCTAATGGGTTAATGCCTGTCCCAAGAGATTTACTCATTCGTTGACCATCTTTAGTTAGGATTGTAGCGTGAATGACAACATCAGTAAAAGGAATTTTATTATTTAGCTCTAGACTAGAATAAATCATTCGGGTAACCCAGAGATTAATAATATCACGAGCTGTGCTTAAAACATCAGTTGGATAAAACTCTTTAAGATCTTTGGTTTTTTTAGGCCAGCCTAAAACAGCCATAGGCCAGAGGGCAGAAGAAAACCAGGTATCTAAAACATCAGTTTCGCCTTCAATAGGGATTTTATGACCCCACCAGATCTGACGAGAAATACACCAGTCCTTAATATTTTCTAACCAGTCAAAATATACTTTTTCCCAGCGCTTGGGATGAAATTTAATCTTACCGCTTTTAACTGCTTTAATAGCTAGTTGAGCTAACTTGTTCATTTTAAGAAACCATTGTTGGCTGATAAGAGGTTCAATAACTTTATTACAACGATAACAATGTGGTACTTGATGGACATAGTCCTCAACTTCAACTAAAAGTTTCTTTTTTTGTAATCTATCAATTATTTTTTTACGAGCATCTAAAACAGTTAAACTGGCAAAATCCTTACCTGCTTTTTTAGTCATTCGGCCTTTGTCGCTAATAACTTGAATAATAGGTAAATTATGTCTTTGTCCAATTTCAGCATCAACAGCCGAATGAGCTGGTGTTACTTTAACTGCTCCGGTGCCAAATTTTGGATCAACTTCTTTATCAGCAATAATTGGAATTTTTCTATCAATTAAAGGTAAGGTTATTTTTTTACCAATTAATTTTTTATATCTTTTGTCATCTGGATGGACAGCTACAGCTGTATCGCCTAACATTGTTTCTGGTCGAGTAGTGGCCACAATAATATATCCACCTCCTTGAGTTAAAGGATATTTAATATGCCATAAAAAACCTTTTTCTTCTTCATGATTTAATTCTAAATCAGATAAGCTAGTTTGGCAGCGAGGGCACCAATTAACTACTCTTTTACCTTTGTAAATCCATCCTTTTTTATAATAATGTAAGAAGGCGGTTTCAACTGCTTTTTGATAATCAGGATTCATAGTAAAAGCGGTTCGTGACCAATCACAGGAAGATCCTAATTTTTTTAATTGTTCTAAAATTAAATTACCGTATTTTTTTCGCCAATCCCAAATTCTTTTGATTAATTCTTCTTGGCCAATATCATGACGGGTTAAACCCTCTTTTTTAAGTTGTTTTTCAACTACGTTTTGAGTGGCGATGCCAGCGTGGTCAGTACCAGGAATCCAAAGAGTTTTGAAACCATTCATTCTTTTCCAACGAATTAGAATATCTTGAGTAAAAGCATTTAAAGCATGACCCATATGTAGTTCGCCGGTAATATTAGGCGGGGGAATGACAATCGTGTATTTTTTGGCTGTTTTTTTAACTTTCAATTTATCTGGATTGAAGTAGCCAGACTTTTCCCAAGCTTTATAGATTTTATTCTCACTTTTTTTCGGTTCGTAGGTTTTAGATAATTCTTTCATGGTTTTTATTGTATATAAAATTAGTTTTTTAAGCAACTAGTTTTAAATTCGCGTTGGCGGATAAATGAAGCTGGTTTCGTTTAAGGACCGGCTTCTTTTTATAGGCGGCGACTGCGGCAATCATCGCTCCATTATCTGTGCAGAGTTTAATATCAGGCATTTGGAATTTAATTCCCAAATTATTAATTTTTTCTTCCATTTGTTTTCTTAATTCTGAATTAGCGGCTACTCCACCAGAGAGAATAATAGTTTTGGGTTTGTATTGTTTAGCAGCTCTAATTGTTTTATAAATTAAAACATCAATAACAGCTTGTTGAAATGAAGCAGCCATATTATTAACATGTTGAAAAGGTTCGGTATTTTGAGGTCCGACCTCGTTTTGCCGAACCTTGTAAAGAACTGCTGTTTTTAATCCGGAAAAAGAAAAATCATAATCCTTATTATGAATCATTGGTCGGGGTAAATCAAAAGCAGAGGAATCCCCTTTTAATGCTTTTTGGGAAAGAATTGGTCCTCCTGGATAACCAAGTCCAAGTAATTTAGCTACTTTATCAAAGGCCTCACCGGCCGCATCATCCCGGGTTTCTCCTAATAATTGATATTTTCCATGATCTTTCATTAGAATCAATTGAGTATGTCCACCAGAAACTACTAAGCAAAGAACAGGAAATTCTATTTTTGGATTGTTTAACCAATTGGCGTATATATGTCCTTCAATGTGATTGATGTCTATTATTGGCTTTTGCCATTGATAAGCTAGGGCTTTGGCAAAATTAACCCCAATCAAAAGCGAAGGAGCTAGCCCTGGTCCTTTGGTTACGGCAATCAAATCTATTTTTACCTTCTCAGCTTGTTTCAGAGCTTGTTTTAAGCAGGGTTCAATATTTTTTAAATGGGCCCGAGCTGCCAAATTAGGAACGACTCCGCCAAAAGGGGCATGAATCTTAATTTGAGAAGAAATTATATTAGAAAGAATCCGACATTTTTGCTTCGCCCGCCAAAGCCTTGGCGAAGGCGAGTCACACTCAACTAAAGCAATTCCTGTATCATCACAAGATGTTTCTATACCTAAGATAATCATACTTTACAAATCATAGCTTAGGCTGTATTATATTACAAGATGGCCCCATCGTCTATCGGTTAGGACGCCAGGTTTTCATCCTGGTAAGAGGAGTTCGACTCTCCTTGGGGCTACTAAAATTGTACCATTAAGTATCGGGATGGAGCGAACACAACTAGACATAGTTTTGATGGAGTAAATAGTAAAAAGTTAATTACGTTTAGGTTTAGAGTTAAATTAGTAAATTTTTAATTGTTGCATTGATTGTTGCAAAATGTTACAATTAAGTAAAATGAGTGCAACAATTAATTTTTTATAAAATGACAAAAATTACTCATAGACAAAATTTAATATTAAATTTTATTAGAGAAAAAGGTGGATCTAGTAATAAAGAGATAAGAGAATATCTTCAAGGAGAAGTTGGTGAATTAGATAGAGTGACTATTATCCGAGACCTTGAAGTTTTAATGTCTCAAAATTTAGTTAAACAAACTGGCAAGGGTAGGAATGTTAGATATAAAGAAAGTATTGATAATAAGTTACTTAATTTCTTTGATGTAGAAAAATATTTTAATATTTTAGTTGATCAAAGAAATCTTGTTAATGAAGGTTTTAATTTTAAGATTTTTGGAAACTTAGATAATAGTCTTTTTTCTAAAACAGAACTTGATAGATTAGATGAAATTAATAATGATTATCAAAGAAGGATAAAAAATCTTTCGCCAACTATATTAAAAAAAGAATTTGAAAGATTAACTATTGAATTAAGTTGGAAGTCATCACAAATTGAGGGAAATACATATTCTTTAATTGATACAGAAATTTTGATTAAAGAGAATAAAGAGGCAAAAGGGCATACCAAGGAAGAAGCTCAAATGATTCTTAATCATAAAAAAGCCATAGATTATATTCTAGATAAAAAAAGTGAGTTTAAGAAAATTACCTTGGGTAAAATAGAAAATATTCATAGTTTAATTGTAGAAAATATGGGAGTTAAGAAAAATATTAGAGAAGGGCTGGTTGGTATTACGGGAACTAAATATAGACCACTTGATAATGAATTTCAAATTAAAGAAGTATTAGAAAAAATGATTTTAGTTATGAATAAAAAAGAAATTCATCCTTTAGTAAAATCTTTAGTATCTATTTTGCTGATTTCATACATTCAGCCTTTTGAAGACGGGAATAAACGAACAGCTAGATTATTTAGTAATGCTATTTTATTAGCCAATAACTATTGTCCTTTATCTTATAGAAGTATTGATGAAAATGATTACAAGAAAGCAACGCTTTTGTTTTATGAGCAAAATAGCGCCAGATTCTTTAAGGAGTTATTTATTCAGCAGTTTGAATTTTCATTAAATAATTATTTTCTTTAGCAGGATGCCATTACAAATCGGGATAGAGCGAATACAACTAGGCATAGTTTTGAGAGGATGATTCCATTTGCAATTAAAGTTAAATTTTAATTTTTTCTGATATAATCTGATATAGTTAATATATCGGATTAACAAAAGCATTTGCATTTTCGTATAATATCGTATATAATCGTATATATCTGAAAATATATGAAAAAAGAACGATTAGACAAAAGAATAAAGCTTTCAAACGAGATTCTTTTTAAAATAGCAAAAATTGATGAAATGAAAGGAAAATGGAGCGGATCATTAGATTTAAATCCTAGAATTTTAAATCAATTAAAGCGCTCTGTTATTATTACTAGCACTGGTTCATCTACTCGTATTGAAGGATCAAAAATGACCGATCGTGAAATCGATCGTTTTTTGCGTGGTATAAATCAAAAAGTTCCTAAAAATAGAGATGAACAAGAAGTTGCTGGTTATGCTGATTTACTTGGCAGAATATTTGATCATTATAGATCTCTGGAAATAAGTGGAAGTAGAATCTTACAACTTCATGAGATTATGCTCAAATTTTCTCAAAAAGATGAACAATATCGTGGAAAATATAAAACAAAAGACAATGCAATTGCGATTGTGGAAAAGGGAGAAATAAAGAAAATACTTTTTAATCCAACACCACCCTGGTTAGTAAAAAAAGAAATGGATGATGTTTTAGAATGGCTTAAAGAAAATCAAGAAAAAAAAGATATTCATCCGTTAGTTATAATTGCCAATTTCATTTTTGAGTTTTTAGCTATTCATCCGTTTCAAGATGGGAATGGGCGTCTTTCTCGCGCTTTAACTAATCTAATGATGCTACAAAACGGATATATGTACACACCTTATGTATCACTAGAAGAAATCATTGAAAACAAACAATCCGAATATTATTTAACCCTGCGAAAAACACAAAAAAATCATAAAACAAATAACGAAAATATTGAGCCCTGGTTAATGTTTTTCTTGGATTGTATTTTTGTTCAAGCTCAAAAAGCTCTTAATCTTTTAAAAGGAAAAGATCCTGAGAGCTTACTTTCAGATACACAGAAGAAAATATACGATTTATTCACTGATAATATTGAATTAAGAGTTTCAGAAATTAAAAAGAAGACCGATATACCATTGCCGACTATTAAACAATCGGTGGCACGATTAACAAAATATGGATTAATTGAAAAACTAGGACAAGGCCCTGCTACGAGGTATAGGATTAATAAGAAATAATAAGATTATATCAAGATGAGTTTACAAATCGGGATGGTCAGAACACAACTAGACATAGTTTTGATGGGGTAAGTGGCAAGAAAGTAATTTCATTCAAACTTATAATCAAATTAACAAGTTTTTGATAGATGTTAAGTTTATTGACGGAAACTTAACATTTTTTGTTATTACATTAATTGTTGTAAAATGTTATAATCAGGTAAAATAAATGGATACAAACTAATATGTTTTGTATGTATTGTATTAAAGATAGATACAAACCATTAAAATGCTACATGTTTAAAAGGAAAAATAAAAATAGCTATATATTTATTGATGAATCAGGTAAGCCAGAAGTTTATTCTGCTAAGGGTGTTAATTTGGTAAACGCAGGTCACGCTACTAGGTTTTTGGTCTTATCTGCTGTTAGGTGTGATGATCAGCTTATACTGCAACAACAAATTACAGATTTTAAGTCAGAATTATTAAAAAATGAAGATCTAAAGGATATTTTTTCGTCTGCTTATTCACTAGATAATTTTCATGCAAATAATGATTATCCTGAAATAAGGAAAAGGTTCTATAATTTTATAGCAAATCTTGAAGTTGATATAGATGTCTTAATTGTAGAAAAATTAAAATGTTATCCTTGGTTGCAAGTCAACCCAGGTCGTTTTTATGGTTTTATGGCAGGACAATTATTAAAATCAATTTCTTATCAATCCGAGTCAACAGAAATAATTTTTTCTCGTAAAGATAGTAAATTAAAACTTAGACAGGAATTAGAAATTGAAGTAGAACGAGTTAGGCTTAATTTTATAAAGAATAAAAACTACATAGATGACAATTTTAAATTGACGTATCACCATAATCCCCATTATACCCATAGTGGATTGCAAGTAGCTGACTATGTTTCTTGGGCGGTATTTCAGGTTTTTGAAAGAGAAAATATAGAATATTACGATATTATAAAAGATAAAATCAGAAGTATTAAAGATATTTGTAATAAAAAATACTTCACTCGGAGCAACCCGCTACAACTATCCACTTAAGGAAGTGCGAACTTCGCACGTTTCATTAAGCGAATTGCTCTAAATGAAGTATCTAACTCAAGAGTAGCAGATTTGATACGTCGTGTCAAGTTTGGCTTAATGAAGCTGTTTTTAAGAAGTTATCCACAATAGATTTTTTTATTATAATCAATATTGTAGAATTAATAATCAAATCAACAGGATGCCATTAAAAATCGGGATGGTCAGAATACAACTAGACATAGAGTTGAGAGAGATATTGAGACAAAACGCATTCCATTCAGTTTTTTAATCAAATTGCCAGAACCACGCTACGACCGGATAATCATAAAACGCGATGAAAAAGGTAGGATTATCCGTTCTATGGTTGAGCCAGTACAAGGAATTGATTCAAATGCAATAAACCTATAAAATAGAGGGGACAATCTCCCCTCTATTAAAATTATGCAAAACTATATAAAAGATACAGAACAAATAAAAATAACGGGCAATATTAAAAATATCGCTGATAATTTTAAAGAAAAAGATCTAGATTTAATTCTAGAAATTTGTAATTGGATTTTTAATAATTTTAAAAATATAGAAAACGATAAAGAAGAAAAAATGAAGTTATTTAGAAAAAGAACAGCAGACGAGATAATAGAAAGTAAAAAATTAACCGGATGCACTGATTACGCAATTGTTTTTATTGCTTTAGCCAGAGCAAAAGAAATTCCAACTAAATATATTGAAGCGATAAGAAAAAGATGGCTTGATATTGGTGATCAAAACCATATTGAAGGCCATATCTTTGTTGAATGTTTGATTGGTAATAAATGGTATATCATTGATCCTCAAGAAGGGGCTATCAGGACAGATTATAGAAAATATGCCATTTTCAAAAAAGGTCTAGATTCATGGGGTATTGGGATTAGAAATTTTGATGACTTAAAGGGTAAATTCCTTGAATTTAAAGAAGAATATAAATCTAAATAAACCATACTAGGATGAGCATCTCTGTCGGGATAGTCAGAACACAACTAGACATAGTTTTGAGGGGGTAAATGATAGAAAAGCGATTCCGTTTAGGTTTAGAGTCGAATTTTTAAATAAAACTATCTAAAGATCGTCTAATTGGCGATTTTTTGGTATAATATATATTATGGATCATAAACAGCATCAACATAATAATCATTCAGTTCATGAGCAGAAGCAAAAATCAGAATCTCGCGGAGGGCATAATAATCACCATGCTCATATGGTAAGTGATTTTAAAAAGAGATTTTTTATTAGCGTAATTTTGACTTTGCCTATTTTAGCGCTTTCGCCAATGATTAAGAATTTTCTGGATTTGGAATTCAGTTTTAAAGGCGATCTATATGTTCTATTCATTTTATCATCAATTATATATTTCTACGGTGGTTGGCCGTTTTTAAAAGGATTTTTTGAGGAAATAAAGAAAAAGTCACCAGGAATGATGACTTTAATTGCCGTAGCTATTACAACTGCCTATGTATATAGTTCAGCCGTAATTTTTGGCTTGACTGGTAAACTATTTTTCTGGGAATTGGTTACTTTGATAGATATTATGCTTTTAGGTCATTGGATTGAAATGCGGTCAATTATGGGAGCTAGCCGGGCTTTAGAAGAATTGGCAAAACTAATGCCTTCTATAGCTCATAAAATTAAAGAAGACGGTAATTTTAAAGATGTGGCTATCGAAGAATTAAATGTTGGTGATAAAGTATTAGTTAAGTCGGGTGAAAAGATTCCTGTTGATGGCGAAGTAATCAAAGGAGAAACATTAGTTAATGAAGCTATGCTGACAGGTGAATCAAAGCCAGTTTTTAAAGAGATAAATGATAAAGTTATTGGCGCTTCAGTTAATGGTGAAGGTTCTATTATTATAAGAGTGGAAAAAATAGGTAAGGATTCGTATTTGTCTCAAGTAATTGACTTAGTTCGTCAAGCTCAAGAAAGTAAGTCTAAAACACAGGATTTAGCCAATAAGGCTGCTTTGTGGCTGACTATTATTGCTTTATCTGTTGGTGTTTTAACTTTATTCTTGTGGCTATTATTTACCGAAAAGGATTTGTTTTTCGCTATAGAAAGAACGGTGACAGTAATGGTTATTGCTTGTCCGCACGCTCTGGGTTTAGCCGTGCCTCTGGTGGTAGCAGTTTCAACTTCTTTAGCAGCTAGTAATGGATTTTTAATCAGAAACAGATCAGCTTTCGAAAGTATGAGAAAAGTAGATGCTATAATCTTTGACAAAACAGGTACTTTAACTAAAGGAGAGTTTGGAGTGACTGATGTAATTAGTTTTTCTGGAGATATTACAAAAGACGAAGTTCTATCCTTGGCCGCTTCAGTGGATTCTCATTCTAGTCATCCCATCTCTCAAGGCATTGCCACTTCGGCAAAAAATACTTACGATATTTCAGATTTTAAATCTATTCCTGGTAAAGGCGCTAAAGGAATAGTTAAAGGTAAAGAGATAACAGTTTCTAGTCCTAGATATTTAAGAGAGAAAAATATCACAATAGAAAATAAAGAAGTTGAGGAGATAAAGAAACAAAGCAAGACTATTATCTATGTTTTAGAGAATAACAAGCCGATTGGTGTAGTTGCTTTGGCTGATATAGTTAGACCTGAATCAAAAAAAGCTATTACCATGCTTAAGGAAATGAATATTAAAAGTATAATGCTCACGGGAGATAATCAACAGGTGGCAGAACAAGTAGCTAAAGAAATTGGTATAGACGAATTTGTAGCCGAAGTATTGCCTCAAGATAAATCAACTAAGATTAAAGAAATTCAATCTCGTAATTTGATCGTGGCTATGACTGGTGATGGTGTTAATGACGCACCGGCCTTGGCTCAAGCCGATATTGGTATTGCGATTGGGGCTGGAACCGATGTGGCTATAGAAACAGCAGATGTGATTTTAGTTAAAAGCAATCCTTTAGATATTGTTGGAGTCGTATCATTATCTAGAGCTACTTATAGTAAAATGATTCAGAATTTAATTTGGGCAACTGGGTATAACGTAATTGCCATTCCTATTGCTGCTGGAGTTTTGTATAGTTGGGGAATATTATTAAGCCCGGCTTTAGGCGCTTTATTTATGTCGCTTTCAACTGTCGTTGTGGCTATCAACGCTAAATTTTTAAAGGTCGGAAAATTATAATTAAATTATTTAAAAAGTAATTTAGGTTATGCCTTTATCTATTGGGATTGTCAGAATACAACTAGACATAGTTTTGAGAAGATAATTCCGTTTAAATTTAAAGTTGGATTAACAAAATTGAAATATTGACTTCTAATTCAATTATTAGTAAAATATATACATGAATAAAACTCTATTATCTAAAATTAAAGATAGTCGTTTCCCTTTAGTCGTTGAAAAAGATGAGGATGGTTTTTATGTGGTTGAATGTACTCTTTTTAAGGGTTGCTATTCTCAAGGGAAAACATTAGATAAAGCTTTAGAAAATATTAAAGAGGTTATTGAACTTTGTTTGGAAGAAAAAGAAAATCAAGAAGTATTAAAAGAATATAAACCACAAGAATTAAGTTTACATACTATAACTCTTTAATATATGACCAGATTACCTTCTGTTTCTGGTAAAAAAGTAATAAAAGTATTTGAGAAAATTGGCTACCAAATAATTAGACAAAAGGGTAGTCATTTTCGTTTGCACTGTTTAAATAAGGAACCTCTAACTATTCCGAATCATAAAAATTTGGCTAAAGGACTTTTGAGAAAAATATTAAGAGATTCTGAAATAACAACAAAAGAGTTTGTTAAATTATTAAAGAAATAATTTAATTTATGCCTTTATCTATCGGGATAGTTGGCTTGCCTAATGTGGGTAAGTCAACCTTATTCCAAACTTTAACCAAGAAACAAATAGATCGAGCTAATTATCCTTTTTGCACCATTGACCCTAATGTTGGCGTTGTGACCGTGCCTGACGAAAGGGTGGATCAATTAGCTGAATTAACTAAGTCAGCTAAAAAAATCTATACGACTATAGAATTTATTGATATTGCTGGATTAGTTAAAGGGGCTAATAAGGGCGAAGGATTGGGTAATAAATTTCTAGCTAATATTAGGGAAACTGACGCTATCTTATACATTCTTCGTATTTTTAAAAATGATAATATTATTAATACCCAAGATCAAATAGACCCTATCGGAGCTAAAGAAATATTAGACACAGAAATGGCCTTAAAAGATTTAGCTACTTTAGAAAAAGTATTAAAATCTAAAGATTTAAAAGAAATAAAAGCCGTAGAAAAAGCTAAGAATCTTTTACAAACAGAAAATCTTCTTGTTGGGAATATTTCAGAACAAGAGAAAGAAATTTTAAAGCAATATCAACTTTTAACCTTAAAGCCAAGATTGTATCTTTTAAACGGTAATGAAAAAGAATTAATCAGTGAGGTAAAAGAAAAATTCGAAAAGAATAATTGGCCATATCTATTAATAGATACCTTAAATGAATTTGAAATGAGTGAATTGGCTGAGGAAGAGAAAAAAGATTTAGGGATAAGTTCTAAAGATTCAGGTCTTGATTCTTTAATTAAAAAAGCATATCAATTACTTGATCTAATTACCTTTCTAACTACCGGTTCTGACGAAACAAGAGCCTGGACCATTAAACGAGGAGGTTTGGCTCCTCAAGCCGGAGGAGTTATTCATACTGATTTTGAAAAGAATTTTATTAAAGCCGATGTTATTAACTGGCAGGATTTAATTAAAGTTGGTGGTACTGCTCAAGCTAGAGAAAAGGGATTAATTCGAATTGAAGGCAAAGAATATGTTGTTCAAGATGGTGATGTAATTGAGATTAAACACGGCGCTTAGATTGACGAAATAGGGTTTTTACGTTATGGTTTTTGTATGCTTTCAGAAGATAAATACTATTTAAAAATCGGCAAGGCGCCGGATTTAAAAAGCCCGAAGGAAAGACGAATCTATCGGGTTTTTGAAATTATACCAGGTATTTTAGCTTGGGGGACTATTCTAGGTGTTATTTTCTTTTCTTGGTTCCAACCAGTTTGGATTGCTTTTTTTATTATCATTTTCGACGTTTATTGGGTCTTAAAAACAATTTATCTTTCAGCTCATTTAAGGGCTAGTTATCGTCAAATGAAAAAGAACATGGATATTAACTGGATGAGTAAGGTTAAAAAACAAAAAAATTGGGGAAACATTTATCATTTGTTAATTCTGCCATTTTATGAAGAGCCTTTTGAAGTAATCGAAAAAACACTCCAAGCTCTGATTGATTCTGATTATTCAAAGGATAAAATGATTGTTGTTTTAGGGGCTGAAGAGCGAGCTGGGAAATTGGCCCAAGAGAATATAGAGAAAGCAGAAAGAAAATTTGGTCAATCATTCTATAAGTTTATGACCACAACCCACCCCGAAGGAATTTTGGGTGAAATGGCTGGCAAGGGGGCAAATAGTACTTGGATGATCAGACAAGCCAAAGAAAAAATTATCGATCCCTTAAGAATCTCTTATAAGGATATTATTGTTTCCTGTGGTGATATTGATACCAGAGTTTATCCTAAGTATTTTTCTTGTTTGACTTATCATTACTTAACTGTTAAAAATCCAACCAGGGCTGGGTATCAGCCGGTACCCGTGTTCAATAATAATATTTGGCAAACATCTTGTTTCTCTCGGGTTGTGGCTACTTCCGGTACTTTTTGGCAAATGATTCAGCAAATGAGACCAGAAAGACTTTCTAGTTTTTCTTCTCAAGCCTTAAGCTTTAAAACTTTGGTTGATGTTGATTTTTGGCCTGTTAATATGGTTTCTGAAGATTCAAGAATCTTTTGGCAAAATCTACTTTATTATGATGGAGATTATAGGGCTATTCCTTTGTATTATCCGGTTTCAATGGATGCTAATTTGGCTCCAACTTTTTTAAAAACATCGATTAATGTTTACAAACAGCAACGACGTTGGGGTTGGGGAGTGGAAAATATCCCTTTTTTGTTATTTGGTTTTTTGAAAAATAAAAAGATTTCTAAAAGAGTTAAGTGGCATTGGACCTGGGTTCAATTAGAGGGATTTTGGTCTTGGGCTACTAATGCTTTGTTGATTTTTATGCTTGGTTGGTTACCATTGTATTTAGGTGGAGATTGGTTCAATACTACCTTGTTGTCATACAACTTACCTCGGATAACTAGAACTTTGATGACTATTGCTATGGTTGGTTTAATCGGTTCTGCTATTTATAGTACTTTGCTTTTGCCTAAAAGGCCGAAAGGACAGAGTTTAGTTAAATATTTCGGCATGGTTGTTCAATGGATTTTAATACCTTTTACTATTCTAGTTTTTGGCGCTTTACCAGGATTAGAAGCTCAAACACGTCTACTTCTAGGAAAATATATGGGTTTTTGGGTTACACCTAAAAAAGAATAAGGTTCGGCATTTTGAATCTGTTAAACTATTCTAAGTGGATATTTTGTTGAAAGTTTTTAAGTTTATTTTCTAATTCTGAATTAATTAATTTTTTATCTAAAACTTCTTGAGCTGCTTGACGGCTTTTTTTGATTAAATTTAAATCATCCAATGAAGCCATAGCTAAATCAGGTAAACCCCATTGACGGGTACCAATAAAATCACCTGCTCCTCGAATCTTTAAATCTTTTTCAGCTAATTCAAATCCATCTTTGGCTGTAAGAATAGCCTTAAGTCTTTGATTAGTTTTTTGTGTATTTGAATCGGTAAAAAGATAACAATAGGATTGATGAATATCGCGTCCGATTCTTCCTCTAAATTGATGAAGTTGAGATAAACCAAAGCGATCAGCTCCTTCAATTATCATAACTGTGGCTTTGGGTATATCAACACCAACTTCAACAACTGAAGTAGAGACTAAAATATCTATTTTCCTTTTTTGAAACTTATCCATAATTTCCTCTTTTTCTTTGGGTTTCAATTTACCATGGAGCATGGCAATTCTAAATTGAGGAAATATTTCTTGAGAAAGTTTTTCGTATTCCTGAGTAACTGATTTGATTTCGAGTTTTTCCGATTCATCAATTAAAGGGCAAATAACAAAAGCTTGTTTTTTATTCTCAATTTGTTTTCTTATAAAATCGTATGATTTTTTTCGATTAGTTGGAGTAACAATTTTAGTAATGATTTTTTTCCTTCCTTTAGGTAATTCTTGAATTAGAGAAATATCTAAATCTCCATAAATTGTTAAAGCTAAAGTTCGGGGAATGGGTGTAGCTGTCATTGAGAGCAAATGAGGAGTAGTAGGCAATCCGTCTTCTATACTATATATTTTTTTTTGAAGAGCGGCTCGTTGGGCGATACCAAAACGATGTTGTTCATCTATGATAGCTAAAGAGAGATTTTTGAAAGAAATGTTCTCCTGTATCAAAGCATGAGTACCGATAACGATATCTGTTTTACCATCAGTAATTTGTTTTTTAATCTGAGTTTTATTCTTGCTAGCTCCAGTTAATAAGGCGATTTTTAATTTTTGTTTTTTAAGAAGATTTTGAAAACTTTGAAAATGTTGTTTAGCTAAAATTTCAGTTGGAGCCATTAGAGCAACTTGATAACCAGCTTGAGCAACTTCAAGTCCGGCCATGCAAGCAACTATGGTTTTACCAGAGCCGACATCACCATTAAGAAGGCGGTTCATAGGTTGATCTTTATTTAAATCCTGAAAAATTTCCCAGGCAGCTAATCGTTGATCATTTGTTAATTTAAAAGGCAAACTTTTAACAAAGGATTTAACTAAAGGTTGATTAAAAGAAATGGGAATTGCTTTTTCATGAGATAATTTTTGTTTTTGACGGAGAGTCGTTAATTGGATTAAAAAAAGCTCGTCAAATCCTAATCGTTGACGGGCTTTTTGTGCTAAAGAAAGATTATCTGGGAAATGAATTTCTTTAATAGCTTCATCTAGATTTAAAAGTTTAGATTTTTTTTTAATTTCATCTGGTAAAAAATCGATTATTTGATTAGTTAAATTTAAAAGTGGTTTGATAATATATCGAATGTAACGGGAAGTTAGACCTTCGGTTGTAGGATAAATTGGTACTAATCTACCGGTGTGAACGGTTTCTCCTTGGGATAATTCATAAACGGGATTAGACAAACAAAGAATGTTTTTAGAAAAAGTTAATTTTCCAGAAAGATTAACTAATTTCCCCTTTTTAAGAGTATCAGCTAAATATGGTTGATTAAACCAAACGACTTTAATCGTTCCAGAATTGTCTTTAACTAAAGCATCAGTTAAAGTCATTCTTTTGTGATAAAGCCGAGTATTTTTTATCTCTACAATTTTTGCTTCAATGGTGGCTTTTTGTCCTTCTTTGAGTTGGCTAATAGGAGTCGTTTGGCTGAAATCATCATAACGGTGAGGGAAATGAAAAAAGAGGTCCCGGATTGTTTTGATATTAAGCTTATGAAGCTTTTTCAAATAGGCGGGACCTACTTTTTTGATTTCTTCAATTTTAGTGTCTAGAGTTAACATCAGTGCGCCCAGTAGGATTCGAACCTACGACTTCCTCCTCCGCAAGGAGACACTCTATCCACTGAGCTATGGGCGCATATGTCTAAAGGTTCGGCAATTCGAGGTCGGACCTCGAATTGCCGAACCTTTTAAAATCTTA
The DNA here is from genome assembly GCA_018820085.1 of Patescibacteria group bacterium. GTDB lineage: Bacteria > Patescibacteriota > Minisyncoccia > Portnoybacterales > UBA2143 > JAHJOV01. The sequence continues at coordinate 639 of JAHJOV010000033.1, read as the reverse complement.
TTTGACGGGCTAGATTATCAATTAATGATTCTTTATGTTTTTTTTCGGGTAGATATTTAATTAGGATTTGCCTGACTTCAACTGGGTTTTGTTCACCGAGCGGAATTTTAATATAGGGCATAACCGTTTTTTTACTTCTCAAGCTGAGCTCTCTTATTTCAGGAGGATCATAGAAAATCCAGAATGACTTGAGATTATCATATTCATAAAGAGTTTTTTCTATTTTAATACCCTTAGGTGTAATAGCTAATTGTATTTTTTTTGGTTTTTTAACAGCGTAAGTGACGATGGTGAAATAGGCAAGGGCAACTAATAAGACGAAAATTAAGTTTTTAGTCAGAAGAGCCCATAAGACTAAAAGACCGGCAATCCCCCCGGTAACAAGAAACCATGATTTATCTTTTTGGTAATGCTCAAATTCAGGAGCAGACCATTCTATATGATTTTCTGGCATAAGTTGTATTGCCTATTATCTTAATTAAACCAAAAATCCTGAAATTATGCAAACTATATCAAAATATTCTGATTGGTTGTGGATAAGTGTATTTGTTTTTCTATAGGTATCATATTATAATATAAGTAGTAATATAAATAATTCTATGTTTACTTCTCAAGTATTTAAAGCAATTTATTTCCCTG
>JAHJOV010000032.1 GCA_018820085.1 Patescibacteria group bacterium | reverse complement strand
CTTTTATTGCGGCTGTGATCCCATATATTTATGGACGATTAGTTGATATCGCTGTTTCAGAATCTGGTACTTTTCAGCTAATTGGTAGTATTCTTTTGCTTTGGCTGGTTTTATCTGTGATAAGTGATTGGACTTCGCGTTTTTCGGAATTTCGGGGTTATAATATTGGGGTTGATGTCCATAATGATTTACTTACCGAATTAGCTAATTATCTTTTAAACTTGCCTTTAACTTTCCACAAAAACAAAAAGATGGGTGAAATAGTCCAGCGTGTTTCTAGAGCAAGTAATTATCTTGATACGATAATTAATAATGTTATTTTTAGTATTCTTCCTTCTTTCTTAACTCTTATAGTCGCCATAGTAATTATGGGTTTAGTTAATTGGCAGTTAATGTTTTTACTTATATTAGTTTTGGCGATATATTCTTTAGCTTCTATTTGGAAGACAAAGCCGATAATTAAATCTCAAAAGAAATTGAACAAAGTTTATGAGAAGGCCTACGGAGATCTTTATGATTCTGTTCTTAATATTCAGACAGTTAAATCGTTTACCAACGAAGAAGCCGAGAAAAAAAAGATAAATTATAAGTTTAAGGTTAAAGTAGCTCAAGAAACAAAATTCTTCATGGGTTGTTGGCGTGATTTGAGTGTTTGGCAGCAGACAATTTTTAGTTTTGGTTTTGTTTTAATTTTCGGCGCAGGAATTTTGTTTTTAAAAGAAGGGATTATTACAACCGGACAATTTGTGATGTTTGTGGGCTATGTTAGTTTAGCTTATCGTCCTTTTGGAATGTTCGCTAATTATTATCGTTGGGTTAGTACTGGTATGATAGTTATCAAACGAGCGTTAAAGCTTCTTAATATCAAAACAGAACCATATCAAAAGGATAAAAAAGAGTTAAAAAATATTGAAGGAGCGGTAGAGTTCATTGATATTAATTTTGGTTATCAAAAAAGTAATAAGGTTTTAAGGGATATTAATTTTAAAGTTAAGCCAGGTCAAATGGTTGCTTTGGTTGGTGAAAGTGGAGTTGGTAAAACTACATTGGCTGATTTAATTTCTCGTTACTATATTCCTAAACAAGGCAAAATTTTAGTTGATGGTCAAGATATTGCTGAAGTCAATTTGGAATCATTGAGAAAACAGATTGCTATTGTTCCTCAAGAGGTAACTTTGTTTAATGATACGATTAAGAATAATCTTCGTTATGGTCGTCAAAAAGCAACCGATGAGGAGATTATTGAAGCAGCTAAGGTAGCTCATGTTCATGAATTTGTCCAGAAATTTGACAAGAAATATGAACAATTAGTTGGCGAACGAGGTATTAAACTTTCTACTGGTCAAAAACAAAGAGTTGCTATCGCCAGAGCGATTCTAAGAAATCCTAAAATTTTAATTCTTGATGAAGCCACTTCAAGTTTGGATTCAGTTACGGAAAAATTAGTTCAGGATGCTTTGGCTAAGTTAGTCAAAGGTAGAACGACTTTTGTCATTGCTCACCGATTAAGTACAATCCAAAAAGCTGATTTAATTTTAGTATTAGAAAAAGGTCGCATCATAGAACAAGGCGACCATCAAGAATTAATTAACAAAGGTGGAGTTTATAGGGAACTTAATAAATTACAAGCGACTATAATTAAGTAAACTTGACAGATAAAGAGAAAGATGCTACTTTTTTTAAAAAATTATATATTAATGATAAAGAGACAAAAAACTAAAATCTTATTTAAAACATCAAAGATTTATCAATCTAAAGTTTTAGAATTTCAGAGATATATAGAAGGGAATAATCCTGTTTTTTTTGTTAATAATCTTTGTAATTTAAAGGAGCTTGAGAAAGTTATTATTATTCACAAACCCTTAAAATTCGCCGCAGAATTTGAATTACCTGATAAAATTTTAGTCGATTTCCGCAATTCTTTTTCTTATATAGCTCTTTGTTTAGCTCATGAATATACTCACCTTTTACTAAGAAGTAATGTTTCAGTACCTTATCCGATTGAACAGTCATTAGCAATTTTAATACAACTAACTTATGAAGATTCAGCTAAGATTAGAAAATTTAGTAAAAAAACAATAAAAGAATTAATGGAATATATGAACGTTTGGCCAGACAACAAAATATTATTAGATAATTGGTTATCTTATTGGAATTTTCGGACTGGAAGAAATATTAAATACTGTAGTATTTTAAGTTGGTTAAAAGAGGTTCTTTGATAAAATAAATTATAGGGAGGTGATTAATAATGTCAATAGGATTAGTGGTAGTGAAAGCTGTAGGTAATCAGTGTAATTTACAATGTCGCTATTGTTATGCGATGGCTAACACAGGACAAATTTTTATGTCTGAGCGAGTATTGGAACAAACTGTTAAAGCAGTTTTTAGTCTAGACCCACTACCTGTTTTCTTTTGGGGTGGGGGCGAACCTCTTCTTGTTGGAACGAAATTTTTCAGAAAAGCACTCGATATTCAAAATAGATGCTGTGGTGGTCGGATGTTTATTAATAGCCTTCAAACCAATGGGACTTTGTTAGATCGGGGGTGGATAGAATTTATGAAGCAGTATAATTTCCAGATTGGTATTAGCTGGGATGGCTTAATGGATACTTCGAGAATCACGATAGATGGTCAGCTAACCAGAGGCGAAGTTTGGAAGAATATAGAATTATGCCTTGATGAAGATCTGAATCTGGGGATTATTACGGTGGTAACTCGGGAAAATATTAATCATTTACTAGAAATCGCTGAATTTTTGTATTCCAAAGGCATAAAGAATCTACTTTTCAAGCCGTATATTGGACAAGAGATAGACTTATGTTTGGAGTCTATGGAGTATGCTGAAATGATGTGTAGGTTATTAGATGTTTGGATGGAAGCGGGGGATAGCGATTGGATACTTGAACCAGTTCGTTCTCTTGCGACTATAATGTCTGGCAATACTATCGATATCTCTTGTGAACTGGTTGGTGGTTGTGGTAATTTTTTAACCATTGAGCGTAATGGTGATATCGCTTGTTGTGATTTTATTCCTCAGCGTTTTGTGTTTGGTAATGTTTATGGCTCTAGTGTTAAAGAAGCTATAGATGGGTCGGCTTACACTCAATTTCTATTGAAAACAAAGATTAAGCCAAGTAAATGCGATAATTGTTCTTGGCAGTTCATTTGTTGCGGTGGCGGTTGTCTGCATTATAGAAAGTTTAACAGTGATGTGGGATATTGGGATAGAGATGTTTTGTGTGAGGCAAAGAAAAAATTCTTTGATTATTGCAAACAAAGATATTTTATCTAACTATGAATAAAACGGCCAGTCAGTAAGATGGTCGTTTTTTTTGTTTAAACAAGAATATTTAACTCTTTAGTTTTCTAGCAACTATATAGAAACAGGGATTTAATTAAATTAACAATAACTTTATTCTCAATTAGAATACCGGATGATTTATCTGTTAAGATAATTACTTTGTCGTAGATAATAACAATGCCGTCAAAATCTATATCAGATTTTTTAGATAATTCTTTAATTTGAATTTGACCTAATCTTTGTTTTATCTTTTTATAAGCAGTCTGTCTGGCTTTACTGGGCCAGATTTTTTCATTATTAGCCAGAACAAAAATTTCTCTGCTTTGAGTGGTTAAGAAATCGTTAAGTAAGATTTCTAAGCCAAATTTAGTTTTATAAGTTTTAATTTCTCTTTTGTCTCCTAATTGATATTTGTCTTTTAGAATCGAAATTATTCTAATAAACTCTCGTTCTTTTTCTTCTATTTCTTTTTTCTCTCTTTTTAAGATACCTAAGAGTTTATCAGGTGATTCAGCAGTAAGATATTTACCTCTGCCTTTTGATTGGGAAACTAATCCTTTATCTTTTAAGGATTTAATAATTCCATAAGCAGTTGGTCGGCTGATTTTTGTTTTTTGAGCTATATTCTGGACAGAGGTATATCCTAATTCTAAGGCAGCTAAATAGACCCGAACTTCTTTTTCGGTTAAACCTAATTTTCTTAATTCTAATGGTAGAATCTCTAATTCCATATGTTTTTAGTATAAGTGGTTTTAAGAGATAAGTCAAGATAATCGCTTGTTGACTTTTTCTTAAATTTTATGTGATAATTAAAAATAATGGGAAATAATAATTATCCGGAGCAATGTAGATGTTGTAGTGATTATCTGTCTTCTAAAAAAGATAAGTTGGTTTATCAATGGTCTTTATGTTCGGTTATTATTCCTATTAAGCCGTCGATTGATAGAAAAAGGGGTGGGCATTTGATACTTTTTCCCCATAGGCATATAGTTAAAAGATCGGATTTAAATTCTCAAGAAGCAATTGCTTTAATGAGGGCTTCAATGATAATAGAGCAAGCAATGTATGATGTTTTACCGTCTTTAGGGATAGATTTAGTAAATATCAATATTCAGGATTCCGGTAATTTAAAAGTAGATGAACCTTTTGAAAAAAGACATTTACATTTACATTTTTATGGGAGAATAAAAGACAATAAAGATTATACCCATCGTCGGTTTCTTTGTTTACCGTCAAGAGATTCTGAATATTATAATAATCTGAAATCATTTAATAAAAAAGACATTATATTATTAAAAGAAAGAATAAAAGAATTAGACAAGGATACAAGGTTTGATTTTAATAAATGAAAGCCTATAGGAAAATATCAAAATTAGGTAAGGTTAATATTCCTATTTTAGATATTAGACCAACTCAATTTCAAATATATTTAGATAAGATATATAATCATGAAAACGAAGAAGGTATTTTAGGATTAATTAGAATTATCTTAAATGGCGATTTAATAGTTCCTTCTTTAAAACAAGATCACAAGACGTTAATTAATAGACGAAAAAATAAATATTTTTCCGATTTAGTAAGGTTAGTCATCTTAAAAGATAATTTTTCAATTTATGTTGTGGCTGGAACTCATAGATTGATAGCTTTGTGGCTTGCTAATCAATTATATAAGACAAGAGATTATTTAGATGTTAAAGAATATGATTTGGCTAAAATTAAAGATTTGGATCAATTTGGTCAATGGAGAAAAGATGAGTTTATTTTTCAAAAAATTAAAGGTAGTGATGTTGGAGAACCTTATAAAGAATTTGATATAGAAAAATATCAAAAAGGATTTGATAATCAATTTACAGCAGAGTATGGCGGGAAAAGGATATTTATAGAAAGATGTGTTAATTCTTGGAAAGAATTATTTTTTAAGAATAAGCCTTTTGTTATCAAAAGATTAAATTATCT
>JAHJOV010000031.1 GCA_018820085.1 Patescibacteria group bacterium | reverse complement strand
CATCTCTTGGCAAGATAATAGAAATCTATTAATGAGGTTAGACCTTCAGTAAAGGTCTGACCTCTGCGGAATGTGGCAAATAACCCGAGGTCGGACCTTAATTCTGAATATAGAAATAAAAAAGAGTCGCCAATCTTTACTGGCGACTCCTATTTACAATTCATTTGAGTTTTATTCAGGAAGACCTGCTACTAATTCTTCGAGTGTCATATTATTCCATCCTAATCTTAGAACGAGCATTTGTCTTTCCCTGTCCCACGCATCAGGGTCTTCTTTGTGAAATTTAGTTCCCGGCGCGTATTCTACATCAAGAAACCGCTGAATAATTGCTTGTTTGATTTCATTTTTGGTTGGTCTCTGTCCTTCTTTGTGATTAAGAATAGCTAAAGACATGCTCTTCCTTTTTTTTATGTCACCATGTTTTTCCGTCATTTTAATACCACCCCTTTTCTTTGAGATAACTCTCAACAGCTTTAATTAACGAAACTACTTCATTCTCCGACAAATTCGCCTGAGAGAAATTCTTCATCTCTTCCCAAGTCCACCATTTTACCTCTTTAATATCGCTAGGCGCCAAAGAAACAAAGTTGCCAAGACGAGAAAAATCTCCCAATCTGGCAATATACCATGTTTTCGGACTTTTTCCGGATTGCTCGAAATCAAAAACATAAAATTCTCCTCCGGAAGTTTTAATGTAAACGGTTGCGACTTCTGGCATGGTAGTCCATGTGCCAGGAACCATATCATGATACATACTTCCGCATACTGGAATTTCAAGTGCAGTCCCAGTTCCATTGAACATAAAAATGACAATTATAACCAATAGACTTAGACTCTTTTTCATCTCAATCCTCCTTATTTTATTTTTAAAGATGTTGTAATTATACCATACTAACATAATTTGTAAATAGTTGACTAATAAATAAAGTAGAAATCTGCGTATGAGGTCGGACCTTATTTTGCCGAACCTTTGCTAAGGTGCGGACAAAATAATGTCGGACCTCTAGACAACAGACCTCTAGACAATTCTACTTGACCCATCTTAAAAAAACACTTATCCTTAAGATATATGACACGAAGAACTCGACGAATTATTCTTATTGGAGCAGTGCTCTTTTTTGCTTTAATCACTCCAATGATTCTTCTTTATGCCTGGGGATATAGTTTTGATTGGCAAAATAAAAATATTGTTTTAACCGGTGGACTCTATTTAAAATCAATTCCTAAAAAAGCTAATATCTATATTAACAATCAAATTCAAAAAGAAATTACTCCAACCTTTATTAAACGTCTTTCCCCCAAAGAATATCAAATCAAAGTTGAAAAAGAAGGATATTATTCTTGGCAAAAAAATCTTAAAGTAGAATCAAAAATAGTAACTGAAGCTAAAAATATTCTTCTTATTCCTATTAATCCAAAAATTGAAGTAGTTAACCAAGAATTACCAACTAATTTTTCTTTAAAAGATTTTATTCAAGAAGAATCTAATACAGTTAATGAAGAAAGTGTTCTTTTAGATAAAGATAATCAACTTTATTTACTTAACTCAGAAACAAAAGAATTTGATTTAGTTAATCAAAATGTTCAAGGTTTTCAATTCTCAAGTGATAACCAAAAATTACTTTACTACACTCCTTCTGAAATTTGGATCCATCATTTAAAGGAATCAGAACAAATATCTGATGATAAAGAATTAATTACTCGATTAAGTCAAAAAATTAAACAAGCTGTTTGGTATAAAACAAATGAACATATTATTTTCTCAACTGAAGATAATATTAAAATATTAGAACTGGATAACAGAGGTGACCAGAATATTATTAACATCACTGAATCAAAAACTCAAGAAATCGCCTACAGCATCAAAGACGATAAACTCTATTTTATTCAAGACAATCAGCTTATAAATATCTCTTTGGAATAGATAATGTTGTGGTAAGGTCTGACCTCGTTTTGTCCGCACCTCAGCAGAGGTTCGGCAAAAAGAGGTCTGACCTTAATTTTGAAGCAACGATAATCCGAGGTCGGACCTTATTTTGCTGAACCTTTACTGAAGGTTCAGACAAAATAATGTCGGACCTCTAGAGTATCTCTTAAAAAAATCCCCGCCAAATGCAGGGATTTTTTTATAAACAACAAACAAACTATCGCTTCTTCCATTGTGAAGCTTTTCTCGCCTTTTTGAGACCGGGCTTTTTTCGTTCTATCCTTCTTGAATCTCTAGTAAGAAAACTAGACCTTTTTAATTTCTTAGAAAAATCAGGATTAAATTTAACTAAAGCTCGAGATAAACCATGACGAATTGCTTCAGCTTGTCCTTTAATACCGCCGCCAGAAACCTTAATAGTTACTTCAAAACGGCTAATTGACTTCATTTTTATAAGTGGACTAGCAACTGTCTGTTGAAGGTCATAAGTTGGAAAAAAATCAGTATATGGCTTATCATTAATAATTATCTTTCCTTTTTCATCTTCAAAAGGACGACAAGTAAAAATACGAACTCGAGCAGTTGATCTTTTTCTTCGACCGACTGCTTCAAAATACTGCCGAGCTACTTTAGCTTTTTTAACTATCTTTTTAATCGTCTTTTTAACGGGTTTCTTCTTGATAATTATCTTTTTAGTTGTTTTTTTCTTTTTTTCAACCATATTACTTAATTAATTCTCCTCGATATAAATCTAACTTCTTAATAATTTGATTCCTTAATTTATTTTTAGGAAGCATCCCATAAACTGCTTTTCTTACTACTTTCCGAGAATCTTTTTTCATAGCCATCTCAAAATTAATTTCTTTAATTCCACCTGGATAACCAGTATGATGATAATATATTTTATCCTTAGCTTTCTGTCCGGTTACTTTAACCTTGTCAGTATTAATAATTATAACTTTATCCCCTTTATCTATATAAGGGACAAATTCAGGTTTACCTTTACCACGCAGTAAATTAGCTACCTTAACTGCTAGTCGTCCTAAAATTTCATTTTTTGCGTCGATTGTATGTTCCTTCATTTTATTTAACAAGTTCAATAATTGCCATTTTAGCTCCATCTGTCTTACGAGGAGCTATTTTAATAATTCTAGTATAACCACCAGCCCTAGTTAGATAACGAGGACCAATTTCAGTAATTATTTTTTTAAGTATCTTAGTTGGTAAGTATTTAGCTAAATGTCTAACCGTAGCTAAATTATTAACCCTACTCTTAGTAATTAGTTTTTCAACAAAGGGCCGTACTTCCTTAGCTTTAGCTTCGGTTGTAGTAATTTTTTCTTTTAAAATTAAACTAGCGGCTAAACTATTTAGAAGAGCTTTCCGCTGATCTCTTTTTAATCCAAATTTTCTATTTTTTTTACCGTGTTTCATTATTTCAAAGTTAAACCCAATTTACCTAATGATCTTTTAATTTCTAAAACACTTTTATCACCCAAACCTTCAAGCTTTTCTAAATCAGCTACATTTTTTCTAACTAATCCAGCTATTGTTTTTATACCAGCCGCTTCTAAAGCGCTGATTGTTCGAGCCGAAACCTTTAAATCTTCTATTTTAATCTTAACAGCATCATCCTTAACTGATTTAGTTTTAATGGTCTTGATTTTTTTAATTACTTTCTTGGTTTTAACAATTGCTTTTTTGGTTTTTTTCTTATCTCCCAATTGAGTAAAAATGATATAATGATCAACTAAAATTCGAGCTGCCTTAAGAAAAGCATTTCTTGGACTAACCGTCCCATCAGTTTCAATATTAAATCTAATTCGATCATAATCAGTTCTTTCTCCAACTCGCATATTTTCTATTGAATACGTAACCTTGCGAACAGGACTAAAAATAGCATCGATAGCAATTTTACCAATCTCTATTTTTCCTTTTTTACGCTCTTCAGTTGGAGAATAACCCATACCAGGTTCTACTTCAATTTCCATATCTAATTCAGCCTTTTTACTAGTTAAAGTAGCAATATGGGCATCCTTATTAACTACTTCTAATTCAGAACTTGTTTTAATATCTTTAGCTTGAACTTTCCTTTCACCTTTAACTTTAAGAGTTATTTTAAAAGCTTTTTGACTATGTAATTTAAACCTAATTTGTTTAAGATTAAGAATAATCTGAACTACATCCTCCATTACATTAGGAATAGTTGAAAATTCATGCTGAATTCCTTTTATCTTAACTCCAGTAATAGCTGCTCCGGATAAAGAAGATAAAAGAACCCGACGAAAAGCATTTCCTAAAGTTATCCCATATCCAGGATAACAAGCGCTAATTTCAAAAATAGCTTTATTATCTTTTTCTTCAATAATTTTTGGTTTATTTGGAAAAGTGATCAT
>JAHJOV010000030.1 GCA_018820085.1 Patescibacteria group bacterium | reverse complement strand
AATGTTGGTTTTTTTGATAAAGTAGATCAAAAAGTTGTTAACCCAGTGAAACGATTATTCAATTCTGTAATTCAGAAAGGAACTGAAGAAAAGAGTCAGGAAATGATGGAAAAAGCTCAAGACGTAATTAAAGAACAACAAGAAGAATTGTTTAATAAAGCTCAAGAAAAAGTTAAACAAGAAGTTAAAACAAGAAGCAGAATTTGGTTAGAAAATAAGTTGGAATGGGTTAAAGATAAGTTGGCTCCCCTAAAAAATAGAATTCAGGAGGGGAGCGACATAATAAGAGAGTGGATTGAAGGGATTAAAAAATACTGGAAATAAAATATTTTTTAGGAGAAAATGAGACATATACTTCAGAGGTTAGGGGATAAAAGGGAATTTATCAACATTGACAGCTAGTTTAGCTGTATAATATAATAGATATAGGTTCGCATAATTATAGTTAAGTATACAATAATACTATTAAATAATGAACAAAAGCCAAAAACCACTTCCCCAACATTTAACTGATTTTTTAGACTGGTTGGATATTGAAAAAGGTTTATCTACTAAATCTCAGGAAAACTATTCCCGCTTCCTTAAGAAATTTATTGATTGGTTAAAAGAAAACAAACTTGAAGATTTAAAACCCCACGAACTCTCCCCCGCCCATATTTGGAATTATCGAGTCTACTTATCAAGACATTCAAAAAAACCTCTTAAAAAGTCTACTCAAAACTATTACTTAATTGGTTTAAGATCTCTTTTAAACTACTTTGCTAACAGAGATATCCTTTCTCTTCCATCTGAGAAAATTAAGTTAGCTAGAGATAGAGACGAAAGACAGGTTCGTTTTCTTGATCTTGAACAGTTAGAGAAACTATTTTCTGCTCCTGATGTTTTAAAAGTTTCAGGACTAAGAGATAGAGCTATCTTAGAAACCCTCTTTTCTACTGGGATGAGAATAGCAGAATTAGTTAGTTTAAATAAAGAGCAAATTAAAATAAAACTCGATATAGAGGAATTAGAACTTTCAATTGTGGGTAAAGGAAGAAGAATTCGAACTGTCTATATTTCTGATAGAGCCTTGCATTGGTTAAAAAAATATCTTAAAACTAGAACTGATAACGAAAGAGCTTTATTCCTTAATTATAGGAGCAGAAAAGGTTCATCTAGAAGATTAACTCCTCGTTTTATTGAGAAGAATTTAAAAAAATATCTTATTATCGCAGGATTACCATTAACAACTACCCCTCATGTAATGAGACACTCATTTTCGACAGATTTATTAAATCAAGGAGTAGATCTAAGGATTCTTCAAGAATTTTTAGGACACAAGAGTATTTTGGCTACTCAAATCTATGCTCATGTTACTAGCAAAAAACTTCGTGAAATCCATCAAAAATTCCATAGTGGAAAGAGATTAAAGAAATGATATGCGTATCTCCTATTCCGGCTTAGAAACATTTTCTACTTGTCCGGCTAAGTATAAATTTCAATATATTGACCGAATCAAAACTCCAAAATCAAAGGATGCCTTCTTTGGTATTCTGATTCACGAATGTTTAAAGTTGTTCCACGATCCGAGTAGAACAACTCCGATGCTTGAGGATGAACTTTTAAAATATTTTACTCAGCAATGGGATAAAGATGTATATCAAGACAGCCAAGAAGAAGCTTTTGCTTTTCATCAAGGAATTGATATTTTGAAAAGATATTATCTTCAAAATCAAAATCAAAGGTTTAACGTTGTTAATCTAGAAACATTATTTCAAGTACCAATTTTAGATCATCAAATTACTGGTCGGATTGATAGAATTGATAAACTGGAAGATGGAACTTTCGAAGTTATTGACTACAAGACGAGTAAAAAAATGCCAGCTCAAGAAATAATTGATAATAATTTTCAACTTTCAGTCTATTATCTTGGTTTAGCTAATCGTTGGCCTTTATTAGAAAAAGAAAATCGACCAGTTAAATTATCTCTTTATTACCTTCGGCACGGAGAAAAACTTTTTGCTTTTAGAGATACTCAGGAAATTAAAAAAACTAAAGAAAAAATCGTAGATATAATTAATCAAATAGATAAAAGTAAGTTTGAACCAAAATCAAATTCACTTTGTGATTGGTGTCAATATCAATCTTATTGCCCTCTTTATAAGCATAAATTTATTAAAGAAGAATCCCCCACACCAAACGATCAAAGAATGCAGGATATCATAAAAGAATATTTCGCCATTAAAGATAGACAATCAACGGAAAATAAACGTTTAACTGAACTAAAACGAGTTATTAATCTTTATTGTGATCTTAAAGGTATTGATCGTGTTTTCGGAGACGAAGGATATATTACTCGCCTACCCCAGCAGAGGTATAGCTACAATTTAATTAAAGTTAAAGAAATTCTTGAACCGATTAATAAATGGAACGAAATTTTGACTATTGATAAAACCAAATTTAAAAAGGTCATAGATTCTCTGTCTTATGACCTTAAAAAACAAATAGATCAAACCAAAACCTTAAAAAGCGAGTTTAAGGTAATTTCAATGAGTCGGAAGAAGTAAGTTTTTGGCGTCTAGAGGTCCGACATTATTTTGTCCGCACCTCAGCAGAGGTTCGGCAAAATAAGGTCCGACCTCGGGTTGTTTGCTATATTCCTCAGAGGTCAGACCTTTACTGAAGGTCTGACCTCATATCAGATTTCAGACCTTATCATTTCAGACCTTATCAATTAGTGTCATTCCCGCGAAAGCGGGAATCCAGACCTAGATTCCCAATCAAGTTGGGAATGACACTAAAAGTATTGGGAATGACACTGGACAATTTACTAGGGTGTATACTTCTCAAAATTACTACAGCGGATGTAGTTGGCGTTTTGAGCCTCTTGTTCAGAATTGAACCAAATTTGATTCTGTTCTGCTATTTTTTTAGCTGAAGGACAATCGGGCCAGTGATACTTATTACTGTTAACACTTCCCACAAAAATCCCCTCTTTGTCCGCCGTAGCCTTGGCGGAGGAGGATTCGCAAGTCCCCGCTAAAGATTGCTGAATAGATGCTGTTGGCTGTTGAATAACAATAGATTGATTATCTTCTGAAAAATCGATAAATAAACCAGCTCCAAAGCTAATTAAAGCGACTAAAACAATAGTAATAGTTAATAATATATCAGACTCGTTTTTCTTGACGGTTTCTTTAAAATAAGATAACATAATAATATAGGTTTTTACCCCGCAATACTACGGGGTGATAATTTTATAGCAAAATTAAAATTTTGATAAAATAATCATGTCAAAGACAAAATCCGCTGGTTCAACTAGTTTGGGCCGTGATTCCCGACCAAAATATTTAGGAATTAAGTTATCTGGTGGACAAAAAGCTCAACCAGGCAGTATTATTATTCGACAAAGAGGAACTAAATTTATTCCTGGCGAAAATGTTCGTCGAGGTAATGATGATACCCTTTATGCTATTAAAAAAGGAATTGTTAAGTTTGTGACTAAAAGAATCAAAAAATTTGACGGTAACAGACGAATGGCTAAAGTGGTCAGCGTAGAATAAAAAGATACACTCAAGAGTGTGTCTTTTTTATTTCAATCCGGCGCGGATGAATTCTCTGAATAAGGGATGAGGTCGCAGGGGTCGGGATTTAAATTCAGGATGAAATTGAGTAGCTACAAAAAAAGGATGGTTTTTTAATTCAATAATTTCTACCAGATTTCTCTCCGGATTAAACCCGGAAATGACCAATCCCTTTTCTTCTAGAAGCTCCCGAAAATCATTGTTAAATTCATAGCGGTGGCGGTGCCGTTCAAAAACTTCTTTGGTTTTATAGGCTTGCTGGGCTTTGGTTTTATTGACTAATTGGCAGCGATAAGCGCCCAGACGCATAGTTCCGCCATAACGGTCGTTTTGAAGATTGGTTTTTTGCTCGGGCATTAAATCAATCACCGGATATTGAGTTTGCGGGTTAATTTCAGTGGTATGAGCTCCTTTTAGACCGCAAATATTTCGGGCGAATTCAATGACCGCCATTTGCATCCCATAACAAAGTCCCAAATATGGGATTTTATTTTTCCGACAGAATTCAATTGTTCTAATTTTGCCTTCAGTCCCCCGCTCCCCATAGCCGCCCGGGACAATCACTCCATTAAGTTTTTTTAGTTCGGCTATTTTCTTGGGATTTTTTTCATATTCCTCTGAATTAAGCCAAAGAATTTTTGGTTTTCGTTGATGATGCCAAGCTGCGTGTTTAACCGCTTCAATCACCGAAATATAGGAATCAGAAAGGACGAAGTTGCCGGTGCTGAAATATTTGCCAATAATCCCGATTTCAGTTATTTTGCGGGAGTTTTTAATAGTTTTAATTAGATTTTGCCAATTTCTGAAATTCTTTTTCTTGGGTTTTAAGCCAAATTTATTTAAAATTTTGTCGCCTAATTTATCTTTTTCAAAATTTAAAGGCACTTCATAAATATTTTGAATATCCGGCGCGGAAATAACATCATCTTTATCAATATTACAGAAAATAGAAATCTTTCTTTTTCTGGGTTCGTCCAAAGGATCATCAGACCGGGCAATAATAAAATCAGGCTGAATCCCGGCATTATTTAAAGTTCTGGTCGCATACTGGGTTGGTTTGGTTTTCATTTCACCTATTTTTTTAGGCATGGGTAGATAACTGACTAAAACAAAAAGAACATCTTCTGGATGTCCTAAATGCATCATCCGGGCTGCTTCTAAAAAAAGAAGATTCTGATATTCGCCGGCTGTCCCGCCAATTTCAATTAAAACAAAATCAGCATTATCTTTTTTTCCTACTCGTTTGATTCTTCTAATAACTTCTTCAGGAATATGAGGCACTACCTCAACACAGCGTCCTTTATAACCTAAGTTTCTTTCCCGGGTAATCACCGCTTCATAAACTCGGCCGGTGGTCATATAATTGTCTGCGTAAATATCTTGGTCAAGAAACCGTTCATAATTACCAAGATCTTGGTCTGTCTCCAAGCCGTCTTCAGTGACAAAGACTTCCCCATGTTCTATCGGATTCATAGTACCGGCATCAATATTAATATAAGGGTCAATTTTAATCGCCTCTATTTTAAAACCTTTGCTTTTAAGAATTTTGCCGATTGAGGCAGTGGTAATTCCCTTACCAATGCCGGACATGACCCCTCCAATAACAAAAATATATCTAGTTTTCTTCATGTTTAGCCTTACCTTTTTCTTCTTTAACAACAATTACTTTAATATTAGCCTCTAGATTATGAGGAAATTCAATATTTATTTCATATTCACCTAATTCTTTAATAGGATCCTTTAATTTAATTTGATTTTTTTGAACTTCAATTCCTTGTTCTTTAAGTTTTTCAACAATTTGATTAGCTGTGACAGTGCCAAAGAGTTTTTCTTCTTCTCCAACCTTAGCTAAAATTTCTAATTCTAAACCATCTAATTGAGTAGCTATTTGTTGATACTTAGATAATTCTTGTTCAGCTTGTTGAGCTTTAATTTCTTTCTGTTCTTCTAACTTAATAATTTCATTTTTAGTAGCCAGAATAGCTTTTTTATTAGGGATTAAAAAATTACGAGCATAACCATCAGCCACCTCTTTAATTTCTCCTTTTTTACCTAGTTTTTCTACATCTTTTAATAGTATTATTTTCATGTTTTTTATTTTAATATTTTATCTCAAATTTATCAAACCGGCCCGTCTCATCTTGCCAGTCAATATCTATTTTTTCGACCTTAGCTAGTATAGATCCATTATAACACCATTTGATAAGTTTTTTCAAATTTTCTTCTTCTCCTTCAGCTATAATTTGAACCGTTCCATCTGATTGATTCATAACCCAGCCATTTAAACCCAACTTTTTAGCCTGACGTCGAGTTGAATCACGATACAAAACCATTTGAACCCGACCATAAATTTTTAATCCAACTCTTTTAATCATTCGTTAGTAATTCTAAAGCTTTATTTAATTGTGGATCGCGCATTTCTTCAAAATCTTCATTGGTTATCTCTATTTCAAAATCAGGCATTATTCCTTCCTCAGCAATACTAATACCTGAAGGTGTTAACCATTTAGCAACAGTAATTTTAATACTAGAACCACCTCTCATTTTTTCTAATTGTTGAACGGAACCTTTACCAAAACTCTTTTGACCAACTAATTGAATTCCTCTAATATCTCTTAAAGCGCCAGCTAAAATTTCTGAAGCGGAAGCAGATCCTTGATTAATTAAAACAACCGTAGGCATATCTTCCAATGTTTGATAACCTTTACTTAAATGCTCATTTTTATTTCCATCACCATAATCTTCAGTCACGACTAATTCTCTCTTAGGTAAAAACCAACTAGCAATATCAACAGCTACATCTAAATAACCACCTGGATTATTACGAACATCTAAAATTAATCCTTGAGCACCGGCATTAAAAATTTCCTTTATTGTATTTTCAAACTGATTAGCTGAATTTTCAGTGAAGTGATAAAACTGAACATAAGCAATGTTATTATCCTTCATTTCCCATTTAATAATAGGAATCTGAATAATATCTCTAATAATATTTATTTCCTTTGCTTCATCCCAATCATCTCGAGCAACCAAGAGAATTACTTCTACTCCTTTTTCCCCTCTAATTAAATTAACTGCTTCATCAAGCGTTAAATCAGCTGTTAAGGTATCATCAACTTTAAGAATTTTATCACCCGCCCGAAGTCCGGCTTTTTGAGCTGGATTACCTTCTAATGGAGAGATAACGGTTAAAATTCCTTTACGCATGCCAATTTCTGCGCCAATTCCTTCAAAACTACCTTTAATATCATCTAAAAACTTCTTACTATTCTCTGGTTCCATAAATACAGAATATGGATCATCTAAAGAATCAAGTAAACCAGTTATTGCTCCATAAATCATGTTTTGACGATTTAAATCACCTCTATTAACATAATCCTTTTCAATTACCCGCCAGGCATCCCAAAACAAGCTAAAATCAATCCCAATATCTTGACCAGGCTCTTTGTTCACTAATCCTTCAACTTCCCCAATAGAAGGTTGATTAGATTCACCTAAAAAATATCCGAGTCCGAAAATTAAAACTAAGACAATTAATTTACTTGTGATGGAAATATATTTTTTCATAATAATAAAATTTCTTTTGGTAAGGTTTCGCTTTTTAGGTCTAACCTTGATTTTGAAGCAACTACATTCCGCAGAGGTCAGACCTTTACTGAAGGTCTGACCTCATCTTTACAAAATAATGTCGGACCTCTAAAATTTCTTTTACTTTCCCTTCCATTTCCAAAGATATTTGATAAAACTAATTATATGTAATCGTGTGTATTTATTAAACAAAATATCTAAAAAAGCTCCATTTCTTTTACTAGCTTGACCATAATAGTGAGAAACCCGAGCCGTTGGTAAATAAATTA
Source organism: Patescibacteria group bacterium (assembly GCA_018820085.1). Lineage (GTDB taxonomy): Bacteria > Patescibacteriota > Minisyncoccia > Portnoybacterales > UBA2143 > JAHJOV01. The sequence continues at coordinate 7,817 of JAHJOV010000030.1, read as the reverse complement.
CTTGGTAACCATTCTGCCAGAAGCGACGACACCAATCAGTGTCTTCAAGGTATAAAAAGAATCTTTCATCCCATAAGCCAACTTGCTCAACTGCTTCTTTGCGAACAAACATAGCTGATCCCTGAACCCAATCAACTGGTTTGGGTAAAGAAAAATCTTCTTCTTGCATTGAAAATTGTTCTATTTTTTTCTTACCCCAATTCAATTTTCCTAAAAAAGTTCTTCGAGCGATTATAGTACTAATAGTTGGAAAACGAAAACAAGAAATTTGAGACTGATTACTAAAAGTTAATAACTGAGGACCAATGATACCAACTTGAGAATTCTTTTCCATATAATCAAGCATTTTAGGAATAGCATCTTTGAGAATAATAATATCATGATTGATAATAAAGAGATAATCTCCTTGAGCTATTTTGATTCCTTCATTAACTAGTTTAGCATAACCAACGTTTTTTAGAAAAGAGATTAATTTTACTTGAGGAAATTCTTCTTTAAGTAAATCATTAGTTTCTTTTTTTGATTGACTGTCAGCTACAATTATTTCGTGATCAAGTTGACCAATATTTTCCTGAATTGATTTAAGACAAAGCTTTAATAAAACCGGCGTCTGATAATGGGTAATTATAATGGAAAGTATATTAGTCAAAAATATTATGACAAGCCTCCTGAATCTTATCAAAATTATCACCTACTGGTAAAAGTACATATTCTTCATTAATAAAAGTATGATAAAGTAATCCGTTAGGAGTAATATCAAAGAATCTCCTTTTAATATTATCCTTATCAATATTTCCAATAAGACCGATTAAACTACTAATATCAGTTAATTTCATATCAGTTCTAATATTTTTACCTAAAACATCTAAAAGATTATATATCTTAACTGGATTAGTTAAAACTCCTAAAGAAAAAGCTTTTTCTTTTATGGCTATTAAAACTTGACTTTGACGTCTCATTCTATCAAAATCATCAGTTGAATAACGAGAGCGAACATAATAAAGAGCTGTTTGTCCATCTAATTGATTAGTCCCTGTGGCTACATAAAAAACCCATCTTTCTTCTCCATTAATTTCTTTGATAAACCAATGTTCATTTTCTTCCCACCCTTCTTTAGACCACTGAAAATTTTCTTCAAAAGCTTTCTCTAAATAAACTTCAATTCCACCTAATGCATCAATCCCTTCTACTAGAGCCTCGAAATTAACATCGACCGCATAATCAACATATTGACCAGTTATCAAAGAAACAGTTTTTTTAGCACAATCTAAACCACCTTGGGCATAAGCAAAGTTTATCTTCTTATCTTCTTGGGTACAATAAATTGTAACATAAAGATCTCGAGGTAAAGAAATCATAGCAACTTGACCAGTGCTTTTTTTAATACTAGTTAGAATCATAGCATCAGAAAGTAATTTTCCATCTCCTGATTCCTCTAATCCCCTGCCTCCTAAAAGTAAAATATTAATTCTATCAGGATCGTTCTCTGGCAAATCAGGTAATTTTTTGCTAAAAGGTAAAATATCGTTTGCCCTAGTCCAATCAATCACCCGACTAATAGTAAAACTGGTTTTGAATAAGAAAATCGAAAAAAACCCTACTATAAAAAGGACTAGAATAATCAAACAGAATTTTTTCTTTATTTGAACCATTGTTTCATTTCTTTAGCGCTAACTTTTTTGCGAGACATAATAATTTTTCTTTTTTTCCAAGCTTGAGGTATTTGTTTAAATAGATCTCCAATAGCTCGCCAAGTATATTTTTCTAAGATTAAAACATATAACCAAGAACCAATTTCTTTAGGTAAAATCCAAGGAAGATGTCTAATCAAAAGTCCAATCTGTTCATTCTTGATCTGCATCAAACGCTGGTTTTTAAAAGCTAAATACTTTCCAAATTTATTAATCTTTAATCTTTCTTTAATAATATTAATATAGCTTAAGGCAAAGCTATCTCCTGCTGTTCGATCATGATAAGCAACCGATTTTGGTTGATAAAATGATTTCCAACCATAAAGTCGTAATCGCCAAGCCAAATCAACATCTTCTTTGTAAGCAAAGAAACTTTCATCAAAGTATTCTTTCCCTATCTTAACATCTTCCAAGGCTTCTCTTCGATAAACCGGAACTGCTCCATCAGGTCCAAAAATCTCTTCAACTTTATTAAACTGTTCTTGATCAATTTCTCCCTGAGACCGGTTAATAATTCTTCTATTCTTTAAAACCGATAATCCAGTTGTATCAATAATCCGAGATACATCATAATCAGAATTCTGATTAGAAATAGGCAATCCTTTCTGCCAACGCAATACCTTACCTTGAACAGAGGCAATTTTTTTATCTCGATTAAATACTTCTACAATATTTTGAATAAAATTATTTCCTAAAACTGCATCTTGATTAAGACAAAGGATAAAATCACCTTTACTTTGTTCTATCCCTTGATTATGACCAGCCGAAAATCCTATATTTTTTTTATTAAAAATTACTTTTAAATTTTTGGATCTATCTTTAATCTTTTTAAGATATTTAATCGTCTTATCAGTTGAGTTATTATCAATAATCAAAATCTTTAAGTTAGAATAAGACTGATTAAAAACTGAATTTAAACAATCTTCAATATACTTTTCACCGTTCCAAGTGAGAAGATTTATCGAGACTAATGGTAGATTTCGTTCCATATAAAATTCCTAAATTAATTACAAAAAATAATAAAACTTTGTCATTTAATAAGACAACATCAAATAAACTATATCCCAAAATCCAAATCAAAGCAAGTAAGAAAAATCCAGTCCAAACTTGCAAAAAAGACTCTTTAGCTCTGGTAAAAATATGCCAAACATCTTTAACTATATACCAAAAAACAGCTAATAAAACTAACAAACCAAAGATCCCTATTTCAGCCGCAAAGTCTAAATACAAGTTATGAGCCGAAGATCCTTTTTTGGCAGTTGATAATTTTTCATTTAAAACCAAAGGATAATTACCTATACCAACGCCTAAAATAGGATGAATAACCATAGAATCAAAAGTTCTTCGCCAAATTTCCAATCTACTTTTGACTGAAAGTTCATTAAGATTAAAAATACTCCTACTTCTTTCAAAAAAAGAAAATCCCATCATTGCTTCATTTCCTAATTGAATATACTGAGGTAAGAAGAGAATAGCTGAAGCAACCGGAAATAAAACAAAAAACAAAACTAAACTAGCTAAAACCATTTGAACTTGCTTCTTGTATTTACTATATAATTTAGGAATAAAGAATATAACTACTAAGAGAACGCCTAAAGCGCTAACCCAAGCTCCTCGAGAACCAGAAAAAATAATAGCCAAAAACCCAAGAACTAAAAGCAGATATAACAAGATCGTTTTAATCTTTTTTTCTCCTGTTTTCAAAAAAACTAAAGACACGATAAAAGATAACGATAAAATACAGAAAAAAGCAAAAGAATGAGAATCTGGAAAAACAGAAAACATGCGTAAAGTTGGTAATTGATAGGAATAGTAAGAAAACCAGGTATTACTATAAGCGACAAGATAACTTAAAGCCTTGCCATAGAAAACATCAGTTACATTATATGTCCAAAGATACCAAAATTGATGAAGATTAACAAAAAAGACCATTAATAACTGAAAAAATCCAACTCCTAAAACTATACCAATAGCTACTTTAATAGCGCTGAATATTTTAGGAATTACCTCTTTATTCTTAATAGCTAGATTTCTAATAACAATATAGATCAAAAAAGCATTAACTAAAAAGATTATTTTTTTTAAACCAACCCAAACATCTTCAGCTACAAAAAGAGATAAAAAAGAAATTCCGAGAAATATTAAACTTAAATACTCCCATTTAGCCATCCGATGGCCAAATGTATCCGGCCATCGGATGGCTAAATGACTCCATTGTTTAAAGAACCAAACCAAGAATAATATAACAACTAAAATCCTCCAATTAGCCAAAGTATCAAAATTCTCATTAATCGGCAAAGCTACAAACAATGGGATTGAAGCAATAAAAACCCAAAGAGAATCTTCTAAAGGACTAAAAATAAAATAAAAAACCAATAAGCCAGTAATAAATAAACTCGCCTCTCGTGGAAAAATACCGAAAACCATTAATAAGATAAATATTATCTCAGTAAATAAAATAACAAAATTTTTCATTAAAAATTAAAAATTAAAAATTTAACCTAGTATCCCTCTAATTTGACCGAACCTTCATGTTGACGCATTCTTTCTAATGCTTTGGCTTCAATTTGCCTAATTCTTTCTCGAGTAACGCCAAACTCTTGACCAACTTCTTCTAAAGTATGAGTAATTCCGTCTTTTAATCCAAAACGCATTTCTAAAATTTTTTGTTCTCGAGGAGATAAATCAATTAAAATTTCTTCCAATCTTTTTTGAAGTAGTTTTCGAGCAGCCGATTGAGAAGGAGAAATACTCTTCTTATCTTCAATAAAATTACCAAGACTACTTTCTTCTTCTTCATCTCCAACTGGCGCTTCTAAAGAAATAGTTTCTTGAGAAATTTTAATAATATGCCTAACCTTATCAACATCTATATTCATTTCAGCAGCAATTTCTTCAGGCAAAGGTTCTCTACCTAAATCCTGGACTAATCGGCGTTTAATTTGAGTATATTTACTAATTGTTTCTACCATATGAACAGGAATTCGAATGGTTCGTGATTGGTCAGCTAAAGATCTAGTAATTGCTTGACGAATCCACCAAGTAGCATAAGTTGAAAATTTATATCCTCTATGATAATCAAATTTTTCAACCGCTTTAAAAAGACCAATATTTCCTTCTTGAATTAAATCAAGCAAACTTAAATTTCGACTTCGGCCAACATACCTCTTAGCAATGCTAACAACTAATCGTAAATTAGCTTGAGTTAGTTGCTGTCTTGCTTCTTGATCTCCTTGTTCTATCTTTTTAGCCAATCTAACTTCATCTTGAGCGGTTAATAAAGAAATTCGTCCAATTTCTCGTAAATACATTTGAACATTATCAAAAGCTTCTAAGCGAACAGAACCACTTTCTTTAATTGGTTTTGAATTTACTTCTAAAAATTCTACTGATTCAACAATATCAATATTATTTTCTTTTAACTCATCATAAACCCTTTCTAATCCAGTGATATCTTGTTCTATTTTAGGAGCTAATTTAAGCAATTCAGATTCAGTAACAAATCCTCTTTCCCGGCCTCGATTAATTAAATCGTTAATTTTTTCATCAGTAATTAATACTTTTTTCCCCGATGCTCTTTTAACTTTCGGTTTAGCCGGTTTCTTTTTTACTGGCTTTTTTACTATTTTTTTGGTTAGTTTTCCCGCCGCCTTTCGGGTTGGGCGGGGCTTTGTTGTTTTTTTAGGCATATTTTTTTAAATAATCATTTGTTTAGATAATTGATTAAATTCTTCAGTTAATTTTCTGAGAGAAATTTTGTCTTTTTTACCTTCTGCTTCTTGAATATCTAAATTTAATTGATTTAATCTCTTCCGAAAATATCTTTTCTTTAATTGAGCAAAACAAAACTTAACTTCTTTATTCGGTTTAAATTCTTCAGCTAATTCTTTTTGTACTTCAATACCAAAAATAATTTCGTCTATTCGTCCAATTAAATTACTCGGAAGATTATTTTTATTTTTAGTTTTTTTGATTGTTAAAAATATTTCTTTTAATTCTGGGTTAGCAAATAAGTAAGAATCTTCATCCCGACATTTTTTTAGAATTTTATTATCAGTTAAAATTAAACCTAAAGTGTATTCTTCTAAATCAACTATAGCATTCGGCTTTCGGATAGCCGAATTATTCATTCGGCTATCCGAAAGCCGAATAAAATCATTTTCCTTTATTTTTTCCATTTCTTCAATTAAAACTTTTTCTTGAACTTTTAATCTTTTAGCTAATTCTTGTAACCAATGAGATTGTTCTACCTTATTAGAAATCTTTTTAATTACTGGTAAAGTAATTTTACCTATTTCTTTTTTACCTTCAGCTGTTTCTGCATTATTTTTTGAAAAAGCTGTAGTTATGTAAAATTCCATAACATTATAAGCTTTACTAATTGCTTCTTTCCAAAGCGAAGCTTTCTTATTAATATAGTTAGCTGGATCTTGATTATCTGGTAAACTGATAATCTTAGTATTAAAACCAAATTGAAGAGCTAAATCAATTCCTCGCTTAGTAGCTATTTCACCAGCATTATCCATATCAAAAGCCATGGTTAAGTTTTCTGTATATCTCTTAATAATTCCTAATTGTTGATCAGTAAGAGCAGTGCCAGAACTAGCTACCGTATTAGTAAATCCTGCTTGATGGGACATAATTACATCTGTTTGACCTTCAACCAAAATACAATATTGATTTTGTTTAATATCTAATTTAGCTTTATCTAATCCGTATAAAACTCGACTCTTATCATAAATTAAACTATTAGGGGTATTAATATATTTCCCCATTTGTTCAATTGGATGATCAGGATTTTCTCGACCAGTAAAACCAATAATAAGACCATTAAGATCACTAATTGGAAACATGATTCTATCGCGGAATCTATCATATCCTTTATCAACACTTAAACCAGCTTTTAAAATTTCCCCATCAGAATATCCTTGTTTATTTAAAAAATCTTTTAAAGAACGCCATTGATTAGGTGCATAACCAATCTGCCATTCTTTAATCGTTTTAGTTTTTAATCCTCTTTTATTTAAATACCCACAAATCCCCTTCCCTGCTTTACTAGCTTCTAATTGTTTAATGAAGAAAAGATTAGCTAATTGGCAAACCTCATAAAGACGAGTTCGTTCAGTTTTTAATTTGGGATCCATCTTTTTCAATTCTATTCCAGTTCGCTGAGCTAATATTTTTAAAGCATCACCAAATTCAACTCCTTCCATTTCCATAACAAAATCAAAAACACTCCCTCCACGGCCACAACCAAAACACTTCCATAATTGTCTTTCCGGCGAAACCATAAAAGAAGGTGTTTTTTCAGAATGAAAAGGACAAGGCGCTTTGTAGTTACGTCCTGCTTTTTGTAATTGAATATATCCGCTGATTAAATCAACAACATCCAATTTATTCTTAATGTCATCTACAGGATTATTCGTCATATTCTTAACGCTTATATTTTATATTTTCCCCTCCCTTCAGTATTTTATCTACCATTTCAATTTCTTCCCAAATCCCCTCAATTAAATCATATTTTTTAGCTTGCTTTAAAGTAACCCAGGCAAAATAAATACTATCTTCATCCATCTTAATCTTGCCTGATTTGTACGGACAATAAAAGCTTAAAATTATAGCTGGTGTTCCATCTGGAATAATATGAACAATATCTAACAAATATTTTAGTTGACCAACTTTTAAATTAACTTCTTCTCCTACTTCTCTCCTTAAAGATTTTTCAATCCCAAAATACCATAAATCCTTAGTTGTCTTAGGAGTATTAATATAATCATCAACTTCTAATCCACCGCCAGGCACAGTCCATTGTCCAGGGAATGCTTTTTTATCCAAACTTCTTTGAGTAATTAAATACTTAATATTTTTACCTTGCTTACGATAAATAATAGCAGTTGATGTTATTCGATGTAATTCTCTATGTTTAATCTTCATATTTTATTTAATATATTTAAAACGAGGAAATTTTTTTCCATCAACTATAACTTTTTCCAGAAACATTTTTTTGGCCTTAATTCTTGGCGGAGAGGACAGGATTCGAACCTGCAAGTCCCGAGGGACGCTGATTTTCCAAACCAGTGCCTTACCATTCGGCGCACCTCTCCTTAATTTAAAGCGCTATTCTTT
>JAHJOV010000029.1 GCA_018820085.1 Patescibacteria group bacterium | reverse complement strand
TTTAATTTTAATTTTTTAATTTTAATTTTTTTAGTTATCCACAGATGAAATTTTAATATGTTGTTTTTTGTGTTTTAGTTTTTTAGTTAATACAAGGTCCGACCTGTCAAGCGAAACCTTTTGAAAAAGGTTTCTACTTGCCTATGTCGGACCTTATGTTAGAAAAGTCCAAATACTGAGAAGGTCCGACCTTAAAAGTAGTAACCTTTTATAAAATAAAAGGTTGCGCTTTTTAGGTCGGACCTTGGCTTAATTAAAACAAATCCATTTTCCTTTTTGATTGTTTAGCTCGGCTTAATTCTATCCTTCTTAAAAACCCTTCTATTTGATCAAGACGATAAACCCTATAATTATTGACTGGATTACGATATGGCTTTAAAATTCCTTTCTTATCCCAATTTCTTAAGGTTAAAGGAGTAACATGAATTAGTTTAGATGCTTGTTTAATAGTAAGGTATTTCATAGTTTTAAGCAGATTTTATTAATCTTTATTAATGTTTATTAATCTTTATCTATTATAACTTTTTTACTAAATGTGTGTCAAGAGTATTCTTAAGGAACGTCCTTAAAATATACGTCCTTTGCAAAGGACGTAATATTTTAAAGACGTTCCTTTGATTTTGCTAAATTCTAACTTTAATACTCTGAAGAATGCCTAATCCTATAAAAATACTTATTAAACTACTGCCACCATAACTAACCAAAGGCAAGGTTAATCCAGTAATTGGCAGAATAGCCATATTCATACCAATATTAACGATTACTTGGATAAAAATAATTATTACTAAACCAACAGCAAAAAGACGAGAAAAATTATTTGAAGAAGCTAAAGCTATCTTAATAATTCTCCAAAACAAAAGAGCATAAAGAATAAGTAAAAAAGAAACACCCATTAATCCCCTTTGTTCAGATAGAGCGGCAAAGATAAAATCAGTATGTTGTTCAGGTAAAAACTTCAAACCAGCTTGAGAATTCAAACCTAATCCTTGTCCAAACAAACCGCCTGATCCAATAGCAATTAATGATTGGCTAATATGATATCCACTGCCATATGGATCTTCTTGAGGATTAAGAAAAGTAAGAATTCTTTGTTTTTGATTATCCTTAAGAACACCAAACCAACTTCCAATAAATAAGAGTATTAGAATTAAAGAAAGAGCAATTAAATGGCGAGTTTTAATTCCAGCTACTATAATAAGACCCAGCCAAATACCAACTAAAATTAAAGCTGATCCAAAATCAGGCTGAAGAATAACTGCGATAACAAAAAGCCCGATATAAAAACCAGAGATAATAAGATGGCGAACCCGATACATTTCAATATGCCTAAAGGAAAAATATTTAGCTAAAAACAAAATTACTACTATTTTAATAAACTCTATTGGTTCAAAACGAAAAGAACCTATATGAAACCAACTAGACGCTCCCCTAATTTCTTTAGAAGACAAAACTAAAAACAAGGAAGCTAATGAAAGCAAATAAAGAATAATTAAAATAGATGAATGATTTTTAAAGATTCTATAATCAAAGAAACTTAAAGCAATCATAATTAAAAAACCAATGCCAATAAAAACAGCTTGTTTTGGAAAAAAAATTGATGACTCTGGAGGCCCAATGCCATAAATAGTTAAAAGCCCTACTCCAGAAAGAAGCAAGGCAATAATAATAAGAGGCCAATCAAGTTTACGAAAATGAGTAAACATAAATTTTAGTATTCTTGAAATCTTTCCTGTTCTCCCCTACTAACTGGCAGATAATTATCTGGATCAAAAATATTTGTCTCTGGTTCCATTTCTACAAAAACAACTTGCCCATCTATTTTATTAAACCAAATTACTGTAAAATCACGTTCCTGATTAGCTAATAAAGTGCTAATTTCAGTGCTATTAATAGCAATTAAATTACGGAATGAATCAAATAATAATATATCAACATCTATTTTATTAAAATCAAAATTAGTCTTATTAATCACAACAGCTCTAGCCTGGCTAAATCCTGTTTCTTTATCGCTCAAAAGACGGTATTCTTTTTGCTGAACTATTAATTCTGGAAATTGATAGTTTTCTGGTTTTTCCCATTCAATCTGACTAAAAGAAAGCTTAGCTCTGTTAACCATACTATTGCTTTCCACTCTTACTTTAATAAGATACTTAGTTTGATTAGACAGAATAAATGTTGAACCAGAATATTTAGCTATAAATTTATCTTGAATATCATAAAGCTCAAATTGATAAGAAACCTGACCGCTTCCATAATTCTGATTTGGATTTTTAATCTGCGCAGCTAAATCATAAAAACCTTCTTGGTTTGAAATAACTTTAACCCATAAAACCTCTATATCCTCTATATTAATCAATTCACAAGAAGAACAAGGACCTCCGCAGTCAATTTCCTCTTCTGCTTGATTCTTAATTCCATCATCACAAGTTGGCCCTGATTTAATAAAATAATAAATTAAAAAAGCAAAACTGAATAATACCAAAAAAAAGATTAAAGCAATAATTATTTGTTTAACTGTTCGCTTAGTCATAATAACAAAAACCCTTACTAATTAGTATAGGGCTTTTATTAAATATAGTAAAGTCTGTTTTTTTGCGCAATCATCAGGCGACTACCTACTTTCGCGTAAAAACACTATCATCGGCCTCAAAGGATTTCACTTCCGTGTTCGGAATGGGAACGGGTGGAACACCTTTAGTATAGTCACCCAATGGCTACGCAAAAAAAACAAAATCTATAATGTCCAAAAAGTTGGGAAGGTAATTTGCCTAAATTCTTAGTAAAAAAATTTAGACGGATAAATGATGATTTATTAGTACTCCTCGGCTTAACACGTTACCGTGCTTACACCTAGAGCCTATCAATGTAGTCATCTTCTACAAATCTATGATACCTAATCTTAGGAAGGGCTTCGCGCTTAGATGCTTTCAGCGCTTATCCCGTCCAAACTTAGCTACCCAGCAATGCCCTTGGCAGGACAACTGGTAGACCAGAGGTTTGTTCATCCGGATCCTCTCGTACAATGGACAAATTCCTTCAAGTATCAACGCTTGCGGCAGATAGGGACCAACCTGGCTTACGCCGGTCTGAACCCAGCTCCATGTAGTTCCTTTATCACTAAAGGCACAGACTATATCTTCACCCAGCTATATTTTTATAAAATATGGCTGGGGCATGACGTATAATAATGGTTTAAATCCAGATTATCTGGTACCCATTATTTTGTCCTTGCGGACTCAGTCGTTACGGGGAAACGGTATTTTATAACACATAGAAGACAATAAATACTTTTGAACTAGATAATACAACTTTCTAGTACTGACTGTATTAATCCTTATTCTATATAATTGTCTTTTGTTATAAACACTATGTTTATTAATAGTTGCTCCTAAACCAAAATTTTCCTTTAAACACTTACATAATCTTTCTTGTTCTTGAAGTAAAAAACCTTGTGTATTAAGAAACAACGCATTTTGATTTCTATTGCCATCATCCATAACCCAAACAGCTAAACTGAATGGAGATACTAATAATTCTTTTATATTATCTGGAACAATTTTTTTGTTATTCCGATAAAAAGTATTATATATATCTGTAAATTGTGGATGACTTAAAGTAAGAAATCTCCAAGAAACAAGATTTCTTGTTTTATCTTTGTGATATTTCCTAATTGATTTTCTAGGTGATGTCAATACCCACTCTTTTAACAATGAATATTTCCATAAAACATAATCTTTTTGCTTCTCACTATGAGCGGCAATAAAATTAGCATTTACATTATGACCTGGGATCCTCATACTACCATCACCTAATAAGGAACCAATTATAAATTCTCTCTGTTTCTTAGATAAAACTAAATTATCCTTATATTGTTGTAATTTCTTACCTTTTAAAAACATAGTTTTTAATTACCGAATCTTCCCTCGGTAACTCCTTCTTAATTTGGGTTCTATTTAAGAAGGTTCTACCGATATAAGTCAGTTGTCATATACGATTGCTCGTATAAGACGCGAATTTCGCGTACCTCTTTAAATGGCGAACAGCCATACCCTTGGGAGCTTCTCCACCCCCAGGATGAGATGCATATTATTTCATGTATTACTACATGTATAGACTATATCATCACCCTATTGAATGTTTATTATTCAATAGGAGCTCAACGTGTGATAATGGTTTAAATCTAAAATATTTAGTACCCACTATCTCTCAAGCACTCAACATTTGAATACTCGATCAGTCGTTACGGGATTTGATATTTTATCAAACTTCCCACGGTATTAACTATATTACATAGCATTCACCGTTATTAGTTAAGTTTTGTCAGTTGGGATTACTCCCAACAGCGGCCTATCCTAAATTGGTAAGCCGACATCGTTTATAATCTATTATTACTAATAGGAAGGACTATATCTTCATCCGTTTTTAATAAAACGGAGTTGGCGTATTATAGCAGTTTAAATCTTCATTATAAAGTACCTGCTATCATTACAGTCTCTACGGGGTCATCTATCGATTGATAGAGACTTCCCACGATATTGTCTCTTTAATTATATTATATCCAATAAATTAAAAAGATTTCATCGTTATTAGCCAATTTTTTAGTACGATATTACTATCGCAGCACCCCGATTTTGTCGGTATTAATTTGAGGTGCCAAACAGGGCCGTCGATATGGCATACTGATTCATTATTACTAATGGCATAGACTATATCTTTCCCGTCTGTCTTGCCGACAAGGCAAACAATGTTACGGGACTGACGTATTGCGATAGTTTAAATCTTAAATATTAAGCACCTATCGCCTCGTCGCTTAAAGCGACTCAGTCGTTACGGGGTTTGATATTTTATCAAACTTCCCACGGTATTACCCATGATATGATATAATTTAATTATACCATAATATGGAGTCCACCGTTATTAGTCAGTTTTTCATATATGATTGCTCATATAAGGAGCCGATTTGACTCTTAGGCCCTATTAGCCTGTTATCCCCGGAGTAGCTTTTATCCGTTAATCTCTGGCGGTTCTATAACCCACCATCAGTTCACTAAGTTCTGCTTTCGCAACTGCGCGACATGTCCGTCTTGCAGTAAAGCCAGCTTGTGCCTTTACACGACCAGTCCGATTTCCATCCGGACCTAGCTGACCTTTAAGCGCCTCCGCTACTTTTTAGGCAGTTATGTTAATCCCTAATTTTTTACGCATTAAAGGAAGAATATGCGGTTCAATTAATTTAACAAATTTTGATACTGTCTCTGAAAGAAGATATAATCTCCAACCAGTTGGTTCTTTTTTTAAATTTGTTTTGATTCCAAACTTTTCTTCCAATGCTTTTTGTAGCTTTCCTAAATCATTTTTAGAAAAGCATTGAGTATTAATCAACAAAGCTCTATGTTTTTTTGATTTTATTTGACCATCATCCATAAACCATATTGCCATTGATAAAGGTGTTAACCACCTCTTAATCAAATCTGGTATGATCTTTTTTTTATCCTTGTAAAACTGTTGGCCAAAAAATCTAAAACTTCCAACAGAAAGAGTGCTAAATCTATAATTAGTGGTCTCTTTGCCAAATGCTATGCTTTTTCTAATCCTTGGAGGAGTATTAACAAAATCTTGAAAATTCATATATAACCAATCAACATAATCCTTATGTTTAATACTCTGTTCTACTTTCAACCTATAGGTTCTTCCTTTATTCATTGTTTCTAAATGACCATCACCTAATATTAAACCTATCATAATCTCTTTCTGATTCTTTTTAAGTTTTAATTTTTTCTTTTGTTCTTTTAACTCGTTTGTGTTCATAATTTTAGGATATACTTTGCGTCGCCGCAAAGATCAGACTATATCTTCCTTAATATAATATTAAGGTTTGGCGTGTAGTCGTTGAAGGGTCAATCCTGATATAGTATCAGAACGACTTCCCTGCTGATTGTCTGCACTAAAGCATTTTTACTGAATATTAATTCTAGTAGCTTTAGATACTCAGAGATCCCAGCATATAGCCAAAATGCCCCATCTTTCATTTTATCACTTACCTTCCTATATATTTTAAGTAACGAAAAAATATATAGTACTGAAATAAAATAAAAATATTAAGGCGAGCGCCCCACTCAAACTACCCAGCACCCACTGTTCCAAGAATTTAATCAAGGTTAGAAGTATTATTTTAAAAGACGGGTATTTCACTGGCGGCTCCACTCAACCCGAAAGTCAAGCTTCAAAGCCTCCCCGCTATGCTACGCATCTAAAACAAAACCCCAATGAGAACCTGTAGTAAAGCTTCCGGGGTCTTTCCGTCTTGCCGCAAGTAGGGGGCATCTTCACCCCCACTGCATTTTCACCGAGCTCCTTGTGGAGACAGTTTTCCGATCGTGACGCCATTCGTGCAGGACTGAACTTACCAGCCAAGGAATTTCGCTACCTTAGGACAATTATAGTTATTGCCGACATTCACTAGGGCTTCGGCCTTTGGCCCTCCTCCGCTCCTCACTTCGTTCGGAGCTTCGGCGGGCAAGCAATCATAATAATCACTTGTCCTCCGTAGCTCTTTGCGAAGCAAAGAGCGAAGGGGGACCTCAAACGTTAACCTTCTAGCATTGGTCAGGCGTCACCCCCTATACATCCTCTTGCGAGTTAGCAGGGAGCTGTGTTTTTGATAAACAGTCGTCAGAAATCTTTCGCTGCGCCCCTCACCTAATTTGGATACAATTTTCGCTCTGCAAAAATTATAAATAATCAAAACATTAAAATCTTCTTGCTAACACGCCATAACAGACAAAAAGCTTTAATGAGATTCTTAAAAATCCAAATTAGGGGAGGGGAGGGTTTATCCCGAAGTTACACCCGCTGTTTTGCCGAGTTCCTTCACAAGGATTCACTCGTTCGCCTTGGTCTACTCGACCTACCCACCTGTGTTGGTTTACGGTACGGACTCAATATTTTTA
>JAHJOV010000004.1 GCA_018820085.1 Patescibacteria group bacterium | reverse complement strand
CCGATCTATGTTTTATCAGTTGCTTTTTTACGTCCACTGCCCATAGTTCGACGAACATTACCTCGAATAGTTCGAGTATTAGTCTTGGTTCGCTGACCTCTTACTGGTAATCCTTTAATATGACGAATACCGCGATAACAACTAATATCTTTCAATCGTTTAATATTCATCATTTTTTCTTGTCTTAATTCTCCTTCAACTCGATACTCTTTTTCAACTATTTCTCGTAAATGATTAATTTCTTGACTAGTTAATTTATTAGTTCGAATATTAGGATTAATTTTAGCCTTAGATAAAATACGCTGACTTAAAACTAAACCTATACCATAAACATAAGTCAAAGCAATCTCTATTCTTTTATTATCTGGAATATTAACACCAGCTATTCTAGCCATAAAATTAAATTCATCCCTGTCGTTGTTTATGTCGAGGATTCTTCTTGCAAATAACATAAACCCGACCTTTACGCCGGACTACTTTGCAATGAACACACATTTTTTTAACTGAAGCGCGTACTTTCATATATTATTTACCTCGATAAACAATCCTCCCTTTAGTTAAATCATAAAGAGTCATCTCAACTCTAACCTGATCACCAATTAAAACACGGATATGATGCAAACGCATCTTACCTGAAAGTTTAGCGATAATTTCACTCTCATCATCTAACTTAACCTTAAAAGTGAGACTAGGTAAAGTCTCAATAACTACCCCCTCTTGGGTAATTGTTTCTTTTAATTTTGTTTGATTCACTGTATGTATCCTAACTGATTAATAAAAATTAGTCAACTAAAGCTCAATATTAACTTTAATTTTTTTCTCTTGAGTTGGTATTTTATTAACCCAAAATGGCCAAAAACTAACTTGAGCTCTTTCTATCTCTGGCTGACTAGCTAGATATCTTCTTACTTCTACTTCGTCTTGACCAACCAAATCATCTTTCAAAGACTGAATATCTATTTGCTGAGCCACTTTTTCTTCAACATTTAAAGAGAAACTTGCCTCTCCTTTTAACCAATCAATCTCTGGCGCCTGCCAGCTAATTTTTTGAGTTCCTTCAATTAAAACCTTATCTCCAGATATTTTAGAAACTGAATTCAAACCAACTAGGCTTTTTAAATCATCTTCCTTAAAAAGTAACGCCTTCATGATCACTTTTATTTCTATGGTAAATTTATCAGCTTGCTCACCTTCATTATGACTTGAAGAAATTTTAGTTATTTCTTCTTTCAATCCACCTTCTAAAACTTTGAGATTTGTTGGAATTTGATCTTCTAAAATTTTTTGGACTTCGTCCTTTAATTCTTTAATTAGAGTCTCTTTTGCTTTCTCTAAATCTTCAGCTAAAACTACATTAGCCCGACCGATATAACCGCCACTCATTGATTCACTAGAACGGCCATAAAAACCAGCATACTTGGCTGTTCCCTTAAATCCTGGAATAACAAAATCTGATGGACCAATATTGTATTCTTCACCTGCTTGATCAGCTATTATTTCTATCTCAAAAATACTAGGAATAATTTTGCCTTCTTCAATTTTTGCTCCTGGCACAGTAACACTTTCTAGAATTCTAAAAATCTTACCGTCAGATGATTCAAACCGAGTTGTCGCTACTAAAACTTGTGGACTAGAACTATATTCATTATAGACAGTAATTCTACCACTAGCTTTTTCTTTAATATCTCTTTCTCCAGTCGCAGTAAATTCTCTATCTTTTGTCTTAGTTACCTCAACTTCTTGAAGAGGAATTTGATTTAAAGATTCATTAATTTGAGAAATGCTTTCCAAACCAACAACTGATAAGTCGAATATCAAAGCTTCTGTCTTTAGGGTAATATTTATTTCTGCATTAGGTAAAATTAAATAACTGACAAAACCAGCTACAATTAAAGCAACAATAATGAAAATAATCATTAACTTAGACCAACTTGAACCAGTTTTCTTTTCAACTTCAGAAAAAATCCTTGGCTGAATCACTGATTCTACTTTAACTGGCTCTTTTTTAACAGTCAACTTATTTGACTGGCTAAAAAACTTAGATTTACTTTCTTCAACTGGAGTAACAATATCAGCCATTCTTTTTTGAGTAAAAATTTCTTTTTTCTTCCAACCACTCAAAATAGCTAAAGGTTTTTTAGCTTTTTTTTCTGATTCTAATTCATCCACCAAAAGATCTATCATGTTATCTCTTGATTCACTTAATTGAGCAGGTTTCTCGATTTCTTCTTCTGTTTCAGTTTCTGTTTCAGTTTCTTCTGGGATAGTTTCGAGGTCGGACCTCTGCTGAGGTCGGACCTCCTCAGGAGAATCTTCAAACACAATATCCTCTTCCTGCTGAATTAACTCAACTGGCAACTCTCTTTCCTTTTTAACTAAAAAACCAGTTCTTTCAGCCATTTCAGCGCTTAAATCATCAGTTACAATAAAAGTAACTGCCTTATTTAAAATATTAGCTTCTCGTTTAAGTAATTTTAAATTAATTGAACTCTGCCAAATCTGGGCTCCAGTTGGCACAACTAAATTAATTTCATTGTCATCTGCTTGAACTAAACGATCAACTACAGAGATAATTTCTTCATTCGGTTCAAGATATATATTTTTCATAAATACTTGTCATTCTGAGTCGCCAGACGAAGAATCTTTTAGTGTCATTCCCGCGAAAGCGGGAATCCAGGATTAATTAATTTTCGACTGGATTATCGGGTCAAGCCCGATAATGACACTGGGGTTAGATCCTTTACCTGCTGGTTCAGGATGACATTATTTCATTAATTTTAAAACTCGACGGAGAAGAGGTGATAAAACTTTATCCTCATCGCTAACTATTTCAACAGCTAAACTAGCTAAAGCCATAGGTGTAATATATTCCGGCCCTTCTAAACTTTCTGTTTGATCAATGATATTTTCAATCTGCTTAGATTGAATAAAATCTACTTTAGGTGACTGGCTAAATGGAAATTTATCCAACCACTGTTCTTGAATTTTTTCTCTTTTTAAAATATTTTTGATTCCTGGCAACAAACTTCCCCCACCACATAATAGAATTAGTGGCGGAAAATATTCTGCCTGATCAAACTCTTCTAAAACTAATTCTACCCCACTTAACCAAAGTCGTAAATCATCTTTTAAAATATCTCTAATCTTCCATTGAACACTCTGACCTAATCTTTGTTGACTATGTCTTATCTTTATCTTTTCAGCTTCATTCCAATCAAGATTAAACATTTGTCCTAACCTTTTAGTAAAAGTACGACCAGCTAAAGCAAAACTTTTTATTCCCTCAACCCTATTCTGACGAACTAAAGCAATATCAGTTGTTCCTCCACCCATATCAATAAAGATAGCGCCAGATGTTGGATTGAAACAAGATATCTTAGTTAGGGCATATGGTTCAGCCGCAATAGAAATTAGATCAAGATTTAATTTAGCAGCAATATTTTCTACAGCTCGTAAATGAACTAAAGGAGCATAAACATTAAAAATACTTAAAAAAAGTTCTTTACCTTGAAAACCCAAAGGATTAGTCACTTGATATCCATCAATCCGGATATCACTTAACAAAGCATTAATCGGTTTGATTTCAACTTCTGGACAACAAGTTTCTTTAGATAACTGACCCCGAGCTCGATCAAAAGCTCGCCATTGAACTCTTTGAATAATATTCTGTAATTCAGCTGAATCAATTGGTTCTTCCGGCTTTTCTCTAGGACAAACAAAATTAATAGTTGATCCTTTAATAAATTCACCAGCAATTCCAATGACTGCCTTTCTAGGCTTAACTCGAGCCATATTACTGGCTTGATCTATTGCTTTTTGACAAGTTTGAGTGACACCATCAATATCAGCTACTGCTCCAGCCAACATATGATTAGGCATTTGCCTTTGATGACCAAATCCAAGAATTACTCCTTGATCTTTAATTACACCTTGATCAGAAATACCTCTTTCTAACCTAAAAACCAGGGTTTTAACAAACTCTGTACCAATATCTACAACTAACAAATATTTTTGGGGCTTGGCTTTTTTTGAAAACAATCCCATTACCAATATTCTACACCAAATCTATCCTTTAATCAATTAGTGTTGATAAGGTCCGACCTCGTTTTGTCTGAACCTTCAGTAAAGGTTCAGCAAAACGAGGTCCGACCTTAATTCTGAATTTACTCCAAAATTGCCTTTATCCTCCTTACGCCGGATGAGCTAGATTCTTCTTTAATAATCTTAAAATAACCCAGCTGGCTAGTTCGCTCGACATGAGGTCCAGCGCAAATCTCCTTTGAAAAATCTCCAACTGTATATACCTTCACTTTCTCACCATATTTAGATTCAAATACACCCATAGCGCCTTGTTTCTTAGCTTCATCTAGAGTCATTTCATCACAAATAACAATTAAATCTTTTTTTATTATATTATTTACTAAATCTTCAACTTCTTGTTTTTGCTGATCAGTCATTTTCTCTGAATGAGAAAAATCAAACCTTAATCTTTCAGCAGTAATATTACTTCCTCTTTGAACAACATGATCGCCTAAAATTTTTCTTAAAGAAGCTAATAAAAGATGAGCAGCCGTATGTAATTTAACCGTCTCTTCACCAGTATCAGCCAACCCGCTCTTAAACTTTCCTTCACTAGCTGTCTTAGAAAGCTCTTGATGTTGTTTCATTTGTTGATTGAATTTTTCTACATCTATCTCTATTCCTTTTTCTTTTGCTAGTTCTTGAGTCATCTCAATCGGAAAACCATAAGTCGAGAATAAAATAAAAGCGTCTGTTCCTTTATCAAATTCTCTTAAACCTTTTACTAAAGTTTTTTTAAACTTCTCTTCCTCTTTATCTAATTGATTTAAAACAAATTCTTTGTTTCTTTCTAATTCTGAATAAATATCTTTATAATCACTAATTACCACTTGAGCTACCTGTTTAGTCCATAAATCATCCTTAATTTCTAATTGTCGCCCATATCTAATGGCCCGTCTAATTAATCGCCGGACTACATAACCCTGGTCTAGATTAGAAGGCGCTATTCCTTTATCATCACTCATAATGAAAGTAGCGGCCTTAATATGATCAGCGATAACTCTCATGTATTTTGTAATTTCTTCTGATTCTTCGTACTTCTTACCAGATAATTCTTCAATCTTTTTAATAATATTTATAAACAATTCTGTCTTGTAATCATCATCCAAACTATTAATAACCGCTAAAGTTCTTTCCAAACCCATACCGGTATCAACATTCTTTTGTTTTAAAGGCTCATACTTCCCATTAGCTGTTTTATTGTACTCCATAAAAACATCATTCCAAATTTCAACCCATCGTTCGTCTTGAGGATCAAATTTTTCTGGAGCTGGATTCTTATCATCAACCCAATAAAACATTTCTGTATCTGGACCACAGGGTCCAGTTTGACCTCCTGTCTCCCACCAATTATCTTTTTTGCCCAATTTAGCTATTCTCGATTCCGAAATACCAATACCTTTCCAAACATCAACTGCCTCTTGATCCAAAGATGCATTTTCGTCTTCTTTAAAAACAGAAACCGCGATTCTTCTTTTATCTAAACCAAGCCACTTTGAAGAAGTTAAAAACTCCAAACTCATTTCAATGGCTTCTTTTTTAAAATAATTACCCAAAGACCAGTTACCCATCATTTCAAAAAAAGTATGATGAGTTGTATCACCAACCTTATCAATATCAGTAGTTCTAATACATTTCTGAATATTAACAAGACGATTACCTTGAGGATGTTTCTGACCCATTAAATACGGTACTAAAGGATGCATACCGGCAGAGATAAATAAAGTGCCTGGATCATTTTCCGGAATTAAAGAAGCGCTGGGGATAACAGCGTGTCCTTCCTCCTTAAAAAAATCTAGATATTTTTGTCGTAGTTCTTTTGAAATCATATCTTATATATTAAACTAATGGTTCTGGGTCACTATCTTCTTCTTTTTTTATCTCTACTTTACCGGTTTTCTTTATCATTTCCTCTTCTTCTAATTTCTTCTTAACTTCTTCTAAAGGAACAGCATACTTTTCTCTGCTTTGTTTAATGATTTCTTCTTTTAAAGAATTATGAGTAGGTGGTAAAACATTAAGTGTTTCAGCTGAAAAAGGATCAAAAGTTTCTCCATCAATAGTCATCTTGATGTAAAATTCCTTAATACCCAAATTAATCATATCTTCAGCGCTAAAGACAGGTGTCATTTCAACAGCCATTTTAACTGCATCATCTCCACCAATCCTAAAAATAACTATTGTTCCAATATTCCCTAAAACCGTAGCTAAAACTTGAGTCAACAACTGAGCTATATATTGATGAGCAACAGTGATACAAAGCCCATACTTTCTTGATTCAGTAAATAAATTTTCAAAAGTGTCCGTCACTAAATTTTGAAACTCATCTACATATAAATAAAAATCTTTCCTGTCTGCTTCAGGCATTGAAGCTCGAGCCATACCGGCCTGATAAATCTTGGTGATAAACATGGAGCCAAAAAAACTACTGCTTTCTTCACCTAATTTCCCTTTGGACAATGAAATTAAAAGAATTTTCTTTTCGTTCATAATCTTTTCCAAATCAACCTTATTCTCTTTCTGCCCAAAAATATTACGCATCAAAGGATTAGAAAGAAATTGACTTAATTTATTAACCAAGGGAATAATGGCTTCGGTATCAAATTTTTCTGACCAATCAGCAAACTCAACTGCCCAGAATCTTTTAACCATATCATCTTCAATATAATCAACTACCTTCTGACGATAATTTCTATCCGTCAGCATAGAAATCATACCTCGCATAGTCGCTTCTGGATAATCAAGAAGAGCTAAAGTCGTAAATCTAAAAACATGTTCTAAACGAGGTGTCCAGTTAGCCCCAAACTGCTTTTCTAAAACCTCAAGTAAACCCTGAGTCACTTGATGTTTTAATGTAGGATCAATATTAGAAAGAGGATTAAAAGAAACCGGAAAATCAGTATCTGAGGGATCAATAACTATAACATCATTAACTCTTTCTTTAGGAATAAAAGCTAAAATATCCTCAATAAAATCTCCATGAGGATCAATCAAACAAACACCGTGTCCATAAGCAATATCCTGACGAATAATTAACTCCATCAGTTTACTTTTTCCTACCCCGCTTTTACCGACTAAATAAAGATGTCTTCTTCGGTCAGCTCTTTTAATACCGAAAATAAACTTTTTTTCTTCCAAGGCGGCTTCGTAATTAGTTCGGCCAAAAAAAGAACATTCTTCAGGATTAACTTTACCGTAAATCGGCAATTCTGGAGGAGGAGGCGCATATTTAATTTTGCGAATTCTCTGAGCCATAAAACAATTATACCATAAACTTAGTACTAATCAACGCTTGATCTGATAAGGTTATTCTTGTAAGGTCAGACCTCAAAAAGTAGAGATCTGCATATGAGGTCAGACCTTCCCCAAAGGTCTGACCTCTGCGGAATGTGGCAAGCAACCCGAGGTCGGACCTCTAAACATTATAATGTCCGCTCTGATAAGGTTAGACCTTCAGTAAAGGTCTGACCTTAATTCTGAATTACCCTACTTCCTTATTATAACATTCTTCACAATAGACAATCTCGGGTCGGTCAGGGGCATAGGAAGTCATAAACTTATTGGGACAGCCCTTTTTCATACATTGGCGATGCCAGAGTTTAAGAGGATTTCTTTGTTTAATTCTTTCTTGATGTCGACAATCAGGGCAAAGTCGTGGCAAAGGTAAATTCTGTTTTTGGTAAAACTTTAATTCATTTGGAATAATTCTAAATACACCTGAACCAGTACAAGATGTCATCCCCAACTTGATTGGGGATCCAGAATTATTAAATACTGGATTCCCGCTTTCGCGAGAATGACAGTTTCCACAGGCAATCACTTCTTTTAATATTTTATTATCTATGTCTTTAATATTATCTGGCAAATCCTTAGCTTTGACAGTAGCTTTGTATTCTGCTTTAGGTTTATTGTACCAAGAATAACCTTGTTTTATGGCTTGTTCTTTGGTTAGAGGGAAGTATTCATTGACAATAGTCTCATTATAGCCAAAGGGAGACATTTCAGGAGGAAAAAATTCACCATATTTATATACTCTTTTCTTTTTATCAATATAGGGCATCTCGTCCATGTGTTTAATAATCTTTATCCTGAGCTTGTTGAAGGATTGTTTGGTATATTGTTTATTGAGAATGCAATATTGCTTGTGACGGAGGCCGACACAGCCGAAAAGATTAGAGGAAGAAAAACATTCTATACAATATTCAAAATCCCGACAGTCAGCATCACATCCAAAACAAAATTTTAACTTATGAATCCCATCGCCAGAAGAAACATTTTCATATATCAAATTGGCGTTTTCTCCCCAAATAGAATAATCATAACAGTTTTTAGCCCCAGGCCTAAACGAAACAAACTGACAATATTTTAAATCCTCTCCATCTTGAATTCCATAAGACTCTAAAACATTCTTAGAGTTATAGATATCATCTCCAGTTACATCGACATTCTTCTGTCCATGAATAAACTTATTTGGAAATCTTAAATGAAACTTGTTAGCTCTTTTTAAAAAAGATAAAACATTTTGATAAGAGCCAATATCAAACTCTTCTAATTTCTTAAAATACTCTTCTCTAGAATAAGGTTTATTAAAAATATGATATTTTTTATGCCTTAAGTTAACACATCCAAAACAATTAGAACAATTAATACAATGAAAGGAGAAAAAAACTTCCTGACAATCTGTACAATCAGCAGAAAAAAAAGTTTTGTAACAACCAGACGATAAAAAAATTTCGTAACAAAGTTCGCATTTAACTAAATGAGAACTATCATAACAATCCTTAGAATAAGCCATCTCAACGCAATAAGCGCTGTCTTCGCAATAATTCGCCTCAAAAACAAGATAGCAATTCTTTAACTTTCCCGCATTGGCGCAATAATCGCTATTAACCATATCTATAACAAATCCGCTAGAATAAGGAACTTCCCTTCTTAATTGATTGAACTGTTCGAGAAAGGATTTATTAAAATCATAATCTTGACCATAATCCATTGAATCCCAATCATCTGAATTCCAAATACTTGAGTCATAAACTTTGATTGGCAACTCAGAAGAATACAGGGAGAAAATCTCTTTTTTAGAAAAATCGCATTTTCTTTTATATATATTTCTTTGATTTCTCCAGACAAACCGTCTAATCATCCGACACTCTGGACAAAAAGTAGGCGCCGGGACGCCTATTTTTTTATAGAACTCGAAATCTTCTGGTTCTATCTTAAATTTAATTTTACAATTTTGACAGGTTTTTGTTTCTGGTTTAGACATAATTATTGTCTAGAGGTCCGACATTATTTTATCCGCACCTCAGCAGAGGTTCGGTAAAATAAGGTCCGACCTCTAAACTCTACTCTTTTTTACCCATTGCTTCTTCTAAGGTTGCCCTTAATCCCTTGAGATCAACTTCAGCTCTCTTCTTCCTTCTAAAAGAAACTGGTTCTTTATTAAATGCCTCATCTAAACCAACGGTTTGTGGTGTTTCAACTCGTCTTGGCTGTTTGGTTCCCTTAAATTCAATACCCAACTCACTCAAAGCAGATTGCTGATTAACTGTATCTGTTTTTGATTGAATAATTGGCGCCACTGGCCGATATCCAAGACCAACATCTTCTCCTGCTTTGACTTTCTCTAAACATTCCTTACAATAAATTGGCCGACGGCCATCTGGTTCAAAACTAACTTCTGTCCCTTTTCCACAACTCCAACAGGTTGTCTTATTTTTCTTAATAGATGATTTATCTTGATCTGTAGTATTCCTACTACTGACATTATCTTTTCTGATATATCCCTCATCATCTCCGTCTGACATAACTCCGCTCCAACGGGAAATTTTTTCTTCAACTTCTTTTTGTGGATTAGCATACCTTTCCCGAGAAACCTTAATCATTTTTTCTCTTTGATTAGTCACTCCTGTATCCATCGGTGGCAAAGTAGTAGCTGAAAAAGGACGACAACTAACCCCATCAATCATCATTTTTAAATAGATATTATAGTTATCCAAATTAACCAAATCTTGAATAACAAATTCGGGAAAAAATTCTTTTTCTAAAAATTCAGCATCAGCTGCCCCAACTCTAAGAGAAATTAAAGTACCCACGTTTCCAAAAATTGAATCACGGACTCTGGTTGTCGTATCAGTAACCAACTGTCCAACATATTGATGAGCAACAATTAAATTAAGACGATACTTTCTTGCTTCTGATAAAACATTAGCAAAAGAATCAGTAGCAAAATTTTGAAATTCATCTACATAAAGATAAAAGTCCTTTCTTTCAGTTTCAGGAATTCTAACTCTTTCCATAGCCGCTAATTGAATCTTAGTAATAAGCATTGCCCCCAACAAGGCAGAATTATCTTC
Source organism: Patescibacteria group bacterium (assembly GCA_018820085.1). GTDB lineage: Bacteria > Patescibacteriota > Minisyncoccia > Portnoybacterales > UBA2143 > JAHJOV01. The sequence continues at coordinate 7,377 of JAHJOV010000004.1, read as the reverse complement.
ACCAATTCTTCCCTTAGAAACATTAACCAAAAGAATCTTATTACTGTTCATAATCTCGGCAACATTAATCGTGCTTTTTGCCTGCCCGACAATATTTCTAATTAAAGAAGTAGAAAGAAACTGACCTACTTTATTCTGAATTGGGGCAATGGCTTCATTCCTAAACTGATCCCGCCAGCTAGCATACTCATTAATCCAAAACGACCGAACAACCGGATCTTTAACATTATTGACAACTTTTTGACGATAATCCTTATCTACTAAAATTCGAATAATTCCCAAAAGAGTTGTTTCGGGCGTATCAACTAAAGCCAAAATACAATTATTTAAAATATATTCCATTCGGGCTGACCAAACATTAGCCCAAATTTTTGTAAAAATACCCATTAAGTCAGAAGAAACCAAATGCTTATACTTCTCGTCTGTAACTTGTAAAACATTAAAACCAATTGGATATTCTGTATCAGCCGGATTGAAATAAACCACATCGTTAACGCGATTAGAAGGAATCTTATCAACCACCTCTTCAACAAATTCTCCATGAGGATCAACAATACAAACACCTTCGCCATTCTGTATATCTTGCAAAGCTATATTCTTTAAAAGTTCTGTTTTACCAGTTCCACTTTTCCCAATAACATACATATGCTGACGTCTATCGCGACGTTTAATTCCAAAAACTGTCTCCTTATTTCGAAAATTAGTTTTGGCAAAAACTGTTATATCATTCATAAACACATTTATTTAATTGGTAAGCCAATAGGTGGCTCCCTTCTGCTCGATTCTACTTTAGGCGTCAATGGAGCTTTAACAGTAACAGCTGGAAAATGAAAAACGCTGGCTAACTCTTCAATATTCAAAACCATTGGCTTACTTCTAATAAATAACCAATTTAATATAGGCAATCTTTCAAAAAAAACAGGTTTTAACCAAGGAATCACATCTGAATGTTGAGCAAAAAACCTTGTCCTGTAATTAGTAAAAACTTCTTTCCGGCGATACATATTTCTTAACGTTTTAAACTCGAACCAATAATCAACTCCTGCCCCTGGAGTTAATCTAGAATTATTTTGAAAACCATTCAGATGCTGGGTGTTAAACTGCTTGTAGTAACCCATGATTGCTTTTCTAATTTCATCAGCACGATAAATATCCCGAGGCGCTAAGTAAACATATCTAATAATAACCTCTGAGCCAAGCTTAGTCATCTTATCCTCTATGGCCGTAATAACATCTTTTTCTTGAACTGTTCTTGGATCTAAAAGAGATTTCCATCTCGGATCATCTTTATTTTCACTACTTCCTTCTAAAATATCACCGATAATTACTTGACGAGCTACTGTTCTAGTAGCATCCTTCCAAGCAACCATCTCTTTTTTTATTAATCCCTCTTTTTTCTCTTTATCCCTTTTAAACAGCTTATTTCTAATTTCTTCGGCTTCTTTTTTCCAATCATCAAACGTTGGCTTAACTAATGTTTGAACCCAAATTTGTTCTCCGTTTTTAAGCTTGCCAAATATTTCTAATAAAGAAGCCATTGGATCAACTCGCTTTTCCTCTATAGCAGCATCCTTTTCAAACTCAACATAGGTCCTAATAGGATAAGCGTTTTCTTTAAGAAAAATAAACTCTGTGCCAAAAACATCATAATTTTCATTAGGCAATTTTTCTGGAACCGAATTAATATAGTCAGCTGTTTGGCGAATTTCTGTTTCTGGATATTGACCATAAATATGAGCTTCAACCAAATCCCGAAACTCTTCAAGAGTACGGACATAAAAATGAATACTGCCACTCTGACTAATCATCTCTAAACTGAAATAATCAAATACTGAACCCTTAATATTTCTATCCAACCAGTTTTTTCCCCCTACAACACCGTGAATCCCGCTAAAAAATTGTTCCATGCCATAAGGCGTTTTAACAATATCCCGAGGGGGTATTAATTCTAAAAGAATCCATTTCTTTTTTTGTTCGATCTTATTTCTAGTATAACGATACCATAAACTCGTGGCCATAAGAATCAGAAACCAGGGGACTAAGATCCACAAAAGGAAAGCAAAAAACTTTGCAATCAGCAAAAAAATAACAATAATAAAAACAATTTTTAAAATATCAGACATATCCTCCCCTACTTAACCAATGAATATTGACCCTCTTTATCTTTATTAAAATATTGTCGATTTTGAAGGTTAATTAGAACAGTATTAGGCTTAACTAATCGACTTTCTAAAACTTTTCCTAAAATATCTTCTTTGGCTAGAGAGCCATTTTCTTTTAAGATTTGGATAATTACATCTTTAACAGTACCTGACTGATAACCCCATTCTTTCAAAGCATATGTACCGCGGCCAACTAAAATAAAACGAGGATCCTTGATTAACTCATTATGAACAGTTTGAGCTTGAGCTAAATTGGTTCCTAAATTAGCTTGATTAATTAAATCAGATACCTCTCTAAAATGCAAAGGAGCTCCATTCTTTTTAATAATAATATAAGCTTTATCTTTAGCCCCTCGAGGATTGATTTCTGGCCACTTAACTAAACCAAACTGACCAAAATTATTTTGACTAATTTGTTTAGTTGCATCAAGATAAGATAAAATTGCCTTTTTAGATAAACTAGTATCAGTTAAAAAATAATTCCTAGAAACTGGCTTTTGAATCTGCTCTAAATTCTTAACCAATTGATTAATTATTTTCTCAGCTTGATTCAAGGCATTCTTAGAATTAGACCATAAAGGATAAAAATTTTCTGATTCAACAAAACGCTGATAAGGTTGACCTAAAGTTAGAATAAAGAAAAGAGCCCCTCTATCTGGATGAAGTTGATCAATCCCAGTTAAAGAAGAAAGTAATCTCTCTTCTCTAATAATTTTTCCTTCTTGATTTAAAAAATTATCAATTAAGCTAAAAGTCGGCTTAAAAAGACTAACTACAGCTGGCTTTTTTAAATCAGAAAAAGCGACCTCTTCTATCTGACGAACTCGTTCCCTAGTAATACCATATTTTTGGCCAATTGTATCAAGCGTCTGACGCTGACCATCTTTAAGACCAAAACGCAAATAAAGAATATCTCGAGTTCTTTGATTAGAGATATTCTTAAAGGCTTGAGAAATTAGTTGTTCATACTTTATAGACATGATTCAAATTTAACACATTATTCTTAAAGAGTCAACCTAATTATTGTATTTTCTACCATACCAACTAACTATCAAAGAACTGGTAATAAAAATAGAAGAATAAGTACCAACGACGATACCAATAATTAAAGCTAAGGAAAAATATTTAATAGTCTCACCACCTAAGAAAAATATAGCCAAAAGAACAAAAAGAGTTGTCAGGGCAGTATTTAAACAACGAGTCAAACTTTGATTAACACTTTCGTTAATGACTTGACTAAAATTATCCCAATTAGTTCTTAAAAGATTTTCTCTAGCTCTATCAAAGATAACAATACTATTATTAACAGAATAACCCAAAATTGTCAAAAAAGCAGCAACAAAAGGCAAACCAATCTCTATTTCTCTAAAATGACTTAAAATAGAAAAAATGCCTAAGGTAATGAAAATATCATGGAATAAAGCGATAACAGCTACTAACCCATACTGCCAAGAAGCAACTGGCCGAGAAACCTTTCGAAAAGACCAAGCAATATAAAAGATAATAGCAATTAAAGCCAAACCGATAGCCCAAATAGCCTTTCGTTTTAACTCTTGTCCAATCAAAGGCCCAATTGATTCAAATCTTTTTTCACTAATCTGATTTAAACCAATCTCTTTTAAAATATTTTGATGATCATTTTCCGTAATATCTTTTAAACGTAAAATTAATCCCCTATCTCCGGTTGGTTGAAGAGTAATTTGCCCCAAATCTAAAACAGATAATTTTTCTTGGATTTCTTGATTACTAGGACGCTCTTTTAAATATTCTACTTCCATCAAACTTCCCCCAGTAAAATCAATACCAAAACTTAAACCCCAGAATAATAGGCTAACTAAACTACCTAATAATAGGAGACCTGAAAGCGTGAAGTAAATTTTACGATGTTTTACAATTTGCATAATTTTACTTTTAAACCGCGATGTCATTCCCAACTTGATTGGGAATCCAGATTTAATTAATCTTTGCTGGATTCCCGCTTTCGCGGGAATGACAATAACATATTTATTTCCATAACCATTTCCAGTTTTCTACTCGTCCGCCAATAAACCATCTTAAAAAACTTTTAGTTATAATAATAGCTGAAAACATACTAACTAAAATACCAATTCCTAAAGTTAAAGCAAAACCCTTAAGTAATCCTGTAGCAAAAACGAATAGAATAACACAAGTAATAATTGTGGAAATATTACCATCGCGAATAGCTGGCCAAGCCCGACGAAATCCCTCATCAATACTACCACCCAAACTTTTACCTGACTTAATTTCTTCCTTAAGTCGTTCAAAAATTAAAACATTAGCATCAACAGCCATACCAATAGATAAAATAAATCCAGCGATCCCAGATAGAGTCAGAGTCACTGGAATTATTTTAAAAATAGCCAAAATGAAAACAATATAAATTAATAAAGATAAGCTGGCTAATAAGCCAGGCAGGCGATAATAAAAAATAATAAAAATCAAAACAGCTAAAAAGCCATAAAGACCGGCCTTTAATGATTTATCTAAAGAAATCTGACCCAAGCTTGCTCCAATTGTTTGTTGATTAATTAAATTAATCGGTACTGGCAAAGCGCCAGCATTAAGACGTTGAACTAATTCTTTAGCTTCTTCTACACTAAAATCACCACTGATTTGAGCTTTCCCTCCAGAAATTGCTTCTTGAACAGTTGGAGCGCTAATAGGAACTCCATCTAAATAAATAGCGATACGCTTGCCTATATTATTTCTGGTAAGTTCTTCAAAAATTTTACTCCCTTCACTGTCAAACTCTAAATCAACCTCAGCTTGATAAGTTTGCTGATCAAATTGTATTTGGGCTTTTTTAAGATAACGACCAGTTAATTGACTAGGAATAAAATATGCATCTTGCATTAAAATAGCTTGTTCCTCTAAATTAATTTCTAAACCTTCTTCTAATTTCTTCCGAGCTTCTTCTTGACTGGCTAAAATACTATTTTTCTCTACTTCATCTCTTTCTTCTCTAAAATCTAATGAAGGAGTTTGACCGATCATTTCAATAGCTTTATGAACATCTTTAACTCCAGCCAATTCAACAATTAAACGATAATCTGAACCAACCTTGTTAAACTGAACTACTGGTTCAGCAACTCCAAACAAATTGATTCTTCTCTCAATTACATCACGAACACCTTGCATTGAATCATCATAATTACTTGATTCAACATTAGAAAAATCAGCTTGATAAACTAAATGAGTCCCACCTTGTAAATCAAGTCCTAACTTAAATGGCTTTTGCCAAAAATGAGGCATTATTTCTGTCCCAGCTAAATCATTTAACCAATCAACGCCTTTATCCCAAACAACTGGATAACTCAAAGAAAAAGCTAAAAAACCGAAAATTAGAATAACAAAAATAGCCCAATGGACTTTCTTGGGCTTCCCGCTTGAACTTGATTTATTTTCTTGTTTGACAAGATTTTTATTTAACATTCCCATAATCTCAATTTACCTTAACTCAACAAATTTGTAAAGTAAGTATAAGGTCGGAATAAAAAAGTAGAAATCTGTATATGAAGTCAGACCTTGTCAAAATAAACTTCTAAATTTATAGAGCAAGTATAAGGTCCGACCTCAAAAAGTAGAAATCTGTATATGAGGTCAGACCTTCCCCAAAGGTCTGACCTCTGAGGAATGTGGCTTCAGAATTAAGGTCAGACCTAAAAAGCGGAACCTTTATTAAAAGGTTCCTACTTTTTGAGGTCGGACCTTACCAGAATACGACCTCTAGATAATAACTTTATCTTTCCTTAGTTCCTCTATAATATTTTCTGGAATAGGGATAGATTTTCCTTCAGGACTGATACCTGGATAGCGCCAAGCAGAAATCATTTTTTTCTTCTTTCCAACTAATTGATACATTAACCAAATTTCAGTTTGTTTTTTTACTCCAGCTGGTTGCATTACAGCAATGGTGTTTAAAGCAATTCCTTCTTCTCGACGACTAGGAGTTTTTAAAATCCGACGGAGCCGACCTTCACCCAAACCATAATAACGCATTTTTTCTTTAATATGCCGAGTCCAATAAAATTCTTTTGTGTCTTTGGGCTCCTTAAAAAACATAATTTTATTCTCTTAAATTATCTTACTTGTTTTGACAATGTCAACGGATTTGCTATAATGGAGCCAAGTGATAATCCTGATTTCGTACTATATTGAGATCAGGCAGAGGCCTTGCGTTTCGCAGGGCTTTTGTTTTTGTTTCTAAAAATATAAAACTATTCTAAAGATACTTTTTTAAGTTTAATATTCTGACCAAAATATTTGGCGCCTAAAATCTTAAAATTATCAGTCAAATCAGTAGTTAAAAAACTTACCTTAGAATCTTGACCAAGCTTTCTTTCTATTTCTGGATGACGGAATAAATAATCTTTTAATTTTTTAGCTACGATTTTACCTTGACTAATGATATTAATTTGCTTCCCTACTATCTTCCTAATCTTATTCTTTAAATAACCATAATGAGTACAACCCAAAATCAAGGTATCAATTTGTTTTTTAATTAATGGCTTAAGATAATTTTCAAGTATTAATTGAGTCGCTTTTGAATTTTGCTCGCCAGCTTCAATAATAGGAACTAAGAGGGGACAACTTTTTTGGAAAACCCTTACTTTAGAATTAAGCTTTTTAAGTTCTTTTTCAAAAGCTTTTGAATCAACTGATGACTGGGTAGCTATAACCCCAATTCTATGATTGATAGTTTTTTGAATAGCCGTTTCAGTCGCGGGAATAATTACTCCCAAAACTCTTTTTTGAGGATAATTCTTAGGTAAATATTCTTGTTGAATCCGACGTAAGGCCTGACTTGAAGCTGTATTGCAAGCCAAAATTATTAATTGACAATTATTTTTAAAAAGAAAATCTATAGCTTGTTCAGTAAAATTATAGATTAATTCCTGAGAACGAGTCCCGTAAGGCATGCGGGCTGTATCCCCTAAATAAACATAATTATACTGGGGTAATTCTTTAATTATATTTTTAAGAATATCCAAACCGCCAAAACCAGAATCAAACACCCCTATTGAACATTTTTTTGTTAGTTGTTTATTTACCACAGCATTTTTTAAATTTCTTGCCGCTTCCGCAAGGACAGGGGGAATTACGTCCAATTTTTTGCTGACCCGCCTTCGTTAAAACTTCGGAGGACAAGACAGGAGCCAAAGATACTTTATAAATTGTATTAACGACAGTTGCT
>JAHJOV010000028.1 GCA_018820085.1 Patescibacteria group bacterium | reverse complement strand
AATGACCGCCCTGATTAGCAATTTTGAAACATGAATGACCATACCAAGTGATTATCATATAACTATCTTATCATATCTTTAACCTCTTGCCAAGCAACTAATCTTAGGTTATACTCTCAGCATATGACTAAAAAAGAACCAACTAAAATGAAAGATCTATTGACTGCGGAAGAAAAATTACCTCATTTAGCCCAGGCAGGCGAGTTAGTTGAAGGCCGAATTATTAAGTTAAGCAAAAACACAATTATCGTAGAGTTAGGTCCTTTGGGCACTGGAATTATCTACGGTGGAGAATGGAAAGAAAATAAAAGCATTATTAAAGACCTTAAGGTTGGTGATATTATTTCTGCTTTAGTTTTGGCTTCTGAAAATGATGATGGCTATGTTGAACTTTCAATCAAAGAAGCCCACATGGAAAAAATCTGGACTGACTTAAGAAAAAAGAAACAATCTGGTGAAATAACAACGGCTAAAATAATTGAAGCTAACCGAGGTGGTCTAGTTATTGAATGTTCTGGTATGATTGGCTTTTTACCTGTTTCTCAATTATCATCAGAGAATTACCCTCGAGTTGATGGCGGCGATAAAAATATAATTCTTAAAGAATTGAGTAAATTTATTGGTCAAGAAATGAAAGTTAAAATTATTAGTCTAGATAAAAAAACTGAAAAATTAATCGTTTCTGAAAAAGCAACTCAAGAAAAAAAAACTCCAAGAAAATCTAGAAAATTATAAAAAAGGTGATATTGTTGACGGAACCGTAGCTGCTTTAACCAACTTTGGCGCTTTCATTAAAATTAATGACAATCTAGAAGGCTTAGCCCATATTTCTGAGCTAGATTGGCAAATTATTGACCACCCTAGCCAAGTTCTTAAAGAAAACGAAAAAATTAAGGTTCAAATTATTGATATTCAAAATGGCCAAATATCTTTCTCACTTAAATCTCTCAAAAAAGACCCTTGGCACAACGCTAAAAATAAATATCAAAATGGTCAAACTATTCAAGGAAAAGTTATTAAATTTACTCCTAATGGTGCTTTTGTTCAAGTAGATGACGGAATTCATGGTCTGACCCATACCACAAAAGAGAGTAATCTCGAACTCAATCAATCCTACAATTTTGAAATTCTTTCTTTAAGTCCTGAAACACATAAAATGGCCTTGGCTCTATCTAAGTAGTATGAAATATCTGTTTAAAAATCTATTAATCGCCCTACTGGCTTTTTTAATTATTGCCGGTCTTTTTACTTTAATCAATGGACCAGTTGAAAAACCAACTCAGATTTCCCTTAATCAACTAGTTAACCAAATTAATCAAGAACAAGTTTCAGAAATTGTTATCAAAGGTGATAAGTTAGAAATTAAACTGAAGGATGGCCTTCAAGAAGAAGCAACTAAAGAAAAAGAAACTTCTTTAACAGAATCATTGAAAAACTACAATATTGATCCAGAGAAATTAAAATTAATTGATTTAGAGATAAAAGGAGAAAGTGGACTATTCTTTTGGTTAAGCGCTTTCTTTCCTTTCCTCCTTCCTCTGATTATTCTTGGTTTCTTTTTCTGGTTTATGTTACGAGGAGCTCAACGAGGCCAAATGCAAGCCTTTACTTTTGGTCGTTCCAAAGCTAAATTAGTTGACCCTCGAGATAAAAAAAACAAAATTGGTTTTAAAGATGTAGCTGGACTTAGAGAAGCTAAAGATGAACTTGGAGAAATAGTTGATTTCCTTAAAAATCCTAAAAAGTTTGCTAATTTGGGAGCTAAAATTCCAAAAGGAGTTCTCCTAGTCGGTCCACCTGGTACCGGCAAGACTCTTTTATCTCGAGCCATTGCTTCTGAAGCTCACGTCCCTTTCTTTAGTGTTTCTGGATCTGAATTCGTAGAAATGTTTGTTGGCGTTGGGTCTAGCCGAGTGAGAGATTTATTCCAAACAGCTAAAAAAAGCGCTCCAGCTTTAATCTTTATTGATGAACTTGACGCTATCGGCCGACAACGAGGAGCTGGTTTAGGCGGAGGTCATGATGAACGAGAACAAACTCTTAATCAAATTCTAGTAGAAATGGATGGCTTTGACCCTAATGTCGGTATTATTCTTTTAGCCGCTACTAACCGGCCTGATGTTCTAGACCCAGCCCTACTTCGACCAGGTCGCTTTGACCGACAAGTTATTCTAGACCTACCTGATCTTCGAGATCGTCGAGAAATACTTATAATTCATTCCCGTAACAAACCAATGAACGCCAAAGTTAATTTCAAAGAAATTGCTGAAAGAACACCTGGCTTTTCCGGAGCTGACTTAGCTAATATTGTTAATGAAGCAGCTATTCTTACAGCTCGACGTAACAAGAAACAAGTCGGCCAAGACGAACTTAGAGAATCAATTGAAAAAGTTCTCTTAGGCCCAGAAAGAAAAAGTCATATCCTTTCTATAAAAGAAAAAGAGATTACTGCTTATCATGAAGCTGGCCATGCTTTAGTAGCCGCTTCTTTACCTAATGTTGATCCAATTCAGAAAATCTCTATTATTTCCCGAGGCCAAGCTGCCGGATATACTTTAAAATTACCAACTGAAGACAAACATCTTCATAGTCGTTCTGAATTCTTAGAAGAATTAGCTGTTCTTTTAGGTGGCTATGTGTCAGAGAAAATAACATTTGACGAATTAACAACTGGCGCTTCTAATGATTTGATTAGAGCAACTGAATTATCTCGCAAATTAGTTACCAAATATGGTATGAGTGAAAAACTTGGTCCCCGCACTTTTGGCGGTCGAGAAGAATTGGTTTTCTTAGGAAGAGAAATAGCTACTGAAAAAGATTATTCCGAAGAAATGGCTACTCAAATTGATAAAGAAGTAACTAAATTCATTGATGACGCTTTTCTGACAGCTAAAAAAATTCTTGGACAAAAGAAAAAGAAATTAAAACAAATCGCTGATGTTTTAATTGAAAAAGAAACCATCGAACGTAAAGAATTTGAACGCTTGATGAAAAAGGAAGTTTAAGATACAATCCTAAACATGGGTGCGTAGCTCAACGGTAGAGCTCCTAGCTTATATCTAGGCGGTTTCCAGGTTCGAATCCTGGCGCACCCACATAATTTTGCGGGCGATTAGCTCATTTGGTTAGAGCGCCCCGCAGTACTGCGGGGAGGTCACAGGTTCAAAATGTACTATTTTTATATTTTACAATCTCAAAAAACAATTCTTATTATTACGGAAGTACAAATAATTTACAGAAACGTTTAAAAGAACACAATAATGGCGAAACAAAAGCCACTCGTTATAAAAGACCATGGAAGTTAGTTTATTTTGAAGAATATAAAACATTAAGCGAAGCCAGAAAAAGAGAATATCAAGTTAAAACAAAGAAAAGAAAAAGTTATGTTAAATGGTTAATTGATAATAAAAAATAAGGGCTCATGGCTCAGTGGTAGAGCGTTTCGTTGACATCGAAAAGGTCGCAGGTTCGATCCCTGCTGAGCCCACTACTAGATTAGAGCGCCCCGCAGTACTGCGGGAAGGTCGCAGGTTCGATCCCTGTATCACTCACATATTTTTTATCCAAAACTTGTTTTGGTAATAAAAATTATGCCCGCCTTTGGCGGGCCTTGTTTTTTTCCCTATTTCCTGCTATTCTATCAGTATTATTGGGCCGATAGCTCATCTGGTAGAGCGCCGCACTTGCACTGCGGAGGTGGCGGGTTCGAGTCCTGTTCGGTCCACCATGAAAATCATATTTGAAGACGATAATATTATCGTTATTGAAAAACCAGCTAATTTAACAGTTCATCCAACTAATTCAAAACAAGATAATACTTTAGTTAATCAATTACTGGCCTATTATCCAAAGATTAAAGATATTGGCGATGATCCATTAAGACCCGGTCTTGTTCACCGATTGGATAAAGATACTTCTGGATTAATGGTTATCGCTAAAAATAAGAAAAGTTTTGAAAATTTAAAAAAACAGTTTGCTGAAAGAAAGGTTACTAAAAAATATTTGGCTTTAGTTCACGGACGAGTTAAAGATGATAAAGGTATTATTACTAAATCAATTAGTTTTTCTAAGAAAAATTATAAAAAAAGAACTGCCCTTTTAGATGAAAATTCAAAGCCAGCTGTAACGGAATACAAAGTAATTAAAAGGTTTAAAAAATATACTCTTCTAAAAGTTTATCCTAAAACAGGCCGAACTCATCAGATTAGGATTCATCTTCACTCAATTGGTTATCCTATTGTTGGAGATCAGCAGTATAAGTTTAAAAGAGTAAAAACCCCAGAAGGTCTTGAAAGGCAATTTTTACACGCTACTGCCTTGAAATTTAAATCAGTTGATGGTAAGATAATGGAGTTCAAATCAGAACTTCCTCAAGATTTATATGAACAAATTAGAAGAATTCAATAAAAAACAACTAAAAACTGACCTACCTGAAATTAGACCCGGCTATACAATCCGGGTTTATCAAAAAATCAAGGAAGGCGACAAACGAAGAATCCAGGTCTTTGAAGGTTTGGTTATTGCTCGAAAACACGGGGCTGGTATTAATTCTACCATTACAGTTCGTAAAACTAGTTTAAATGTTGGCGTTGAAAGAATTTTTCCTCTCCATGCTCCTTTTATTGAAAAAATTGAGGTTGTTAAAAAAGGAAAAGTCAGACGAGCTAAACTTTATTACATTCGTAAAAAATCTGCTAAGAAATCTCGTCTTAAAGAAATCAAACCTGAACCTAAAAAAGTTGAAGAAGAAGTCTAGAGGTCCGACATTATTTTGTCCGAACATTAGTAAAGGTTCGGCAAAATAAGGTCCGACCTCGGGTTAAGCCCAGGTGGCGGAACTGGTAGACGCGCAGGCTTGAGGGGCCTGTGTCTTTCGAGATATGCGGGTTCGACTCCCGCCCTGGGCACCACATTAAACTTTTTTAGTACATTAACTTTTAATATTTTAATTCAAGGAGGGTTTAAAATGGATAAATTGCTCACAGTATTATCTGACTCAATCATAAAGAACATGGAAGACGGTAAGAAAGGAAGTAAACTTCCCTTAATTCATGTCTTTATGGAAAGTGAGGGGAAAGAACCCGAACAGGGAAAAAGACCAAATTTTAAGAAAGAGTTAGAAAAAATAAAGAAGGCGATTGCTGGAGGGATATCTTTAACACAAAACATTATAACGGAAATGGTACCTACTCATATGGGTGGATACTCTTCCTTATTCGCTACCCCGGTACCAAAAGATGTACAGAATGAAATTCTCGATTTTTTAGATTTCGCCCTTAAACAATGTGACTAAAAACGAATCTTTACATCCCCGACGCACAACGCGCCGGGGATGTTGTTTTTCTATTGTCATTCCCAACTTGATTGGGAATCCAGACCTAGATTCCCGCTTTCGCGAGAATGACAAAGATATTAATGTTAGACATCGGATGTCAAACATTCAAAATTTGACACAATCACCTATAAAATATAAAATTAAGGCAATGCCTAAAAAGATCAATAAAAATCAACCAGTTACCTATTTAGAATTAGAAAAACTATTAACTCAACAGACAACGGTTATTTTAGGCGCTGTCGATGAAAGAATTATTAAACTAGAAATAAAGATTGATAAGAAAATAGAGAAAATGGAAGAAAGAATTAATAAGAAGTTTGATCGCTTAACTACAACCCTTGATAGATTCTTAAAACGAATGACTGATATGGAGGATGAATTCAGAATTATGAAAGGTGATATTAATCGTATGAAAAAAATCATCAGTGAAAAATTGAGCGTAGATATACTTTAATTATATTTTAAATATTTTTTCAATTAAAAAAAGACACCCGATTTCGGGTGCCTTTTTAATTACTCGCCATTTTTCATCTTAAGAAAAACAGGAATAGCGATTAAAAGGACTATACCAGAAAAAAACCAAGAAGCAGAAATAGAGTAGTTTTTAGCTAACCAGCCACTGACAACTAATCCAAGAACTGAGCCAACCATTGTCATCATAGAATCAAAAGAAAGAATAGTAGATCGCTGTTGACTAGGAATTCTTTTATTGATATAGGTTTGCTTAAGCGGTCTAAAAATTCCTCTTCCTGCTTCATGAATAAAAAAGCTTGAAATGACTAATCCCAGAATACTGAATTGAGAAGCAACCAAAATACCAATAACTGTAATTAGCTGAGAAAGAACAATGGCTCGTTTTTCGCTCCTCGTAATCTCCAAAAACCAACTGGATAATTGACTACCGATAAATATGAAGGTGCAAAAACCAACAAAAACCCAACCTAATTTGCCAGTGTCCAAGCCAAGATTTTTAAACATTATCTGCCACTGCATATTTGGACCCTGACAAATAAAAGAAAATACAACGCTAAAACAAATAATGTAGAAAACTGACTTTTCTTTTACTCCATAGAGAACACTTTCAATAATGGTTTTCCACATCGCTTTAACTCTAAAAGAGCCATTGTTTTTCGATCTATACTCTTCTTTAATAACTAAACCGCAAAAAACGCCAACTAGAGCCATGGCTATCGAGGTACAAAGCCAAGGAAGAGCTAAATCAATTGTCCCAATATACCCGCCAGTCAAACTACCCATCATTATACCAATCTGATTTAATTGCTGTTCTTTTTTAAAAACATCATTAAGTTTTCCTTTAAAATTATAATATTTTAAAGAATCAACTAGCCAAGCCTCTAAAGCGCCTGAACAGAAGGCGCGAGCTAAAGCACCTATTAATTCAGCAATAACAAATATCCAGAAAGTTGATGAGAAATAATAGATAAACATAGATAATGCCCAGCAGAAACAAGCGATAATAAAAGATCTTTTTCGACCAACTAAATCTGAATAAGCACCAGTTGGCACTTCCAGGAGGAATACCCCAGCCATAAAAAAACAGTTAATTAGGTTAACTTCCAGTAGATCTAACCCCTTGGAGACCAAGAAAACAACATAGGTCGCGAAAAAGAAAGAATGCGATAGACCAAACAAAAATGCAATAGCCAGATACAAACGAATAACCTTTTTATCCATTTCAACCTCCCTTTATTAAGTTATTAATGAACTATTTGTCCAGATAAAAACAAAAAATCGGCCTTTATCTGGCCGAGGAGGTCTTTAGAAAATAAATTGTTAAATCTATATTACATAAATAAACACCGCCTGGGCCAAATAAAATGATTGATATCCTGCTTCATAACAGAAATACCAAAACCACCAACAGTTAAATTGGCTAGACAGTGATTTATTTGATTGTAATATTTGTATTCCATATCTTTATTTCACTATACTATATAACGAATATATGTCAACCCTTGAGTTTTTCTCCTATTTCATAAACGTCTCCAGCGCCCATAGTCATAATAATATTATCTTTTGATGTATTTTCTTTTAGATACTTAGCAATCTTTTTAAAATCAGATTCGTAAAAAACAAATGGATTGTATTTCTTAATTGCTTCAACTAAGTCCTTGGCGTGAATGCTCTGATTATCTTTTTCCCGAGCCGCGTAAATATCAGCAATGATTACCTGATCAGCTTGATTAAAACTCCGAGCAAAATCATTTAAGAGAAGTTTAGTTCGAGAATAAAGATGGGGTTGGAAAATAATAAAGATTTTTTGCTTAGGAAATTTTTCTCGGGTGGCTTTGATGGTCACCTGTACTTCTGAAGGATGATGAGCATAATCATCATAAATCAAAGCGTCTTTTTTTGTCTTCCCCTTATATTCAAACCGACGCCAAACACCAAGATATTTTTTAAGAGATTTTTCTGCTTGCTGTTGTATTTTTAATATTTTAGCCACTGCTAAAACCACTTGAGCATTCTGAATATTATGCTCGCCAGGCACTTCTAATTTAAGTTTCTTTTCTTTAGTATAATCAACTATTTTCGCCTTAGCTGATTTTAAGACTGATTTAATTTTCGAATCTTTGGGATTACAAACAATAAATCCATTTGTTGGGACTTTGGAAATTAATTGAGCAAATGCTTTTTGAATATTTTTAAGATTTTTAAAATAGTCTAAATGATCATTATCAATATTAGTAATAACTAAAATATCAGAATCAATACTTAAAAACGATTTTTTGTATTCACAAGCCTCAACTATAAAATACTTACTTTTACCTGAAACAAAATTATCTTTTTGTTTTCTTAGAAAACTACCGATAATAACAGTCGGGCTTTTCTTAGCTGAAATCATCACTTCAGCCAACATGGCTGTGGTTGTTGTTTTACCGTGAGTCCCGGATAAAGCAATCGTATATTTCTCTTTTGAAATTAAACCTAAGGCTTCAGGGTAAGAATAAGTAGAAATCTTTAATCTTTTAGCCTTAACTAATTCTAGATTATCATCTTTGATAGCTGGAGAATAAACAATCATATCTGTATCTTTTGAAAGATTTGATTTTTTATGACCAATAAAAACTCTACCACCTAGTTTTTTTATTCGCTGATTGACAATATTAGCTGCAATATCAGAACCAGTTACTTTCTTTTTTTGCAAAAGCATCATTTTAGCTAAGGCCGAAACGCCAATCCCGCCAATCCCAATAAAATGTGCTTTTTTAATATTCTCAAACATATTTATTAACTAATTCTCTAAATTGGTCTCCCCGATCATATTCATTTTTAAAAACACCAAAACTAGTTGCGCCCGGAGAAAGCAAAACTATATCGCCTTTTTGAGCAAATTGATTTGCTTTACCAACTGCCTTTTTCATACTTTCAACCACTTCAACCGGACATTCAATTAATTTAAGTATCTTATCTGTCGCTGTGCCCTTAATTAGAATAATGGCTTTGGTTTTTTTTCTAATTACTTTAACTACTTCTTTATAATCTAATTCCTTGTCATTTCCTCCAGCAATAAGAATAACCCTTTGCTTGAAAGAATTAAGAGCGGCTGTTAAAGCATCGGGTGTAGTTGAATTAGTATCATTGTAGTAATCAACTTTTTTAAAAGTTCTAACAAGTTCCAATCGACCAAGCATACCTGAATATGTTTTTAATTCTTTTTTTATAACTAACTTATTAATCCCTAAAATTTTTAAAACCTCTACTGCCAAAGAAATATTATCCTGGTTATGCTGACCAAGTAATTTTGTCTCCCATTTATTATTAAGCGCTTTAACAACCTTACTTCTAATCTTACTCTTATACCTTTTTTGAATTTCTTGATTAGCTTGTTGACTAACAATTAAATAATCATCCTTGCTTTGATATTTAAAAACATTAGCTTTGTCATCAAAATATCTATTCATGCTATTACGATAATAGTTCATATGATCAGATAAAAAGTTAGTAAAAACAGCAATATGAGGACTAATTTT
>JAHJOV010000027.1 GCA_018820085.1 Patescibacteria group bacterium | reverse complement strand
AGAAAAATTTATGCTTTTAGAAAGCGTTGTCGGAGAAGGAATCTTTTTCGCTGGGACTAAACATGTAGCTATTAAAGTTATTGCCTCCTATACCGAAGACCAAATCATTACCTCTGACCCAGCTCAATTATTAGAAATAGAACAAGCTAAAAAAGAATTAGCCGCAGCTGAAGAAGAAAAAGACACTGCTTATTAAAATCATGCCAATCACAATAGAACAACAAAATATTGCGAACCTCCAGATTGAAAGACAAAGAACAAGACAAAGAACAAATGAAAAATATTCGGGGAAAAAAACTGGGAGAATAATCTCTAGAATCTCTAGTGCAATAGTTCAAAAAATGACAAAAGCAGTAGAAGATAAACAGTCATGGGTTTGGCCTTTCTCTTTTATGCTAGCTGCTTTTAATGATCTCGCCGACATAGGTATCATCGGCTCTATTCCAATTGTAGGCGATATAATCGATTTGATAGTTTGGGCAATTCTTTTTGGATTTACAATGAGCCTCGGTGGTCATATTAGGCTGAAAATAAGAATAATTATCTTCTTTGCCGGTTTCCTTGAATTAATCCCTTTTGTTGATATAATTCCAACTTGGTTTATCGCCATCTTGTGGGGTTGGTATATAACACAAAAAAAGGGAGACCTTGCCGAACAAGGGATGAAAGACTCTAAAAAAGGGAGAATTAATAGCGAAGCTATAACAGAATTCAAATAAAATGAATGAAATTAAAAAAATACAATACTATCTAATATTTACTTTTTTGTGTTTTTTATTCATAACCCCAGTTCAAGGTCAAGACCTAAAGGCGGAAGTGATTTTAACTTGGTCAACTGATACTTATGCGCCACTTAATTATTCAGGCAAGGTATTACCTAGCCCAGGCAGTATAATTGAAGTTGTAGCTGACATTATTCCTAAAAGTATTAATCCTCAAGAACTTAATTATCGTTGGTTTTTAAATCGTAATTTAGAAAAAAATGCTTCTGGATTAGGTAAAGAAACTTTTAAATTCACTAGCGACGAAATAGTTGGCGGTATTTATTCAATTAGATTAGAAGTTATCAATCAAGCAGGATTAATCATAGCTTCAGCATCTCAAGAGATTAAAACTATCAAACCAGAGATTGTCTTAGAAACAAAAGCTCTATTATTGGATTCATCGAAATACTTGGTTTTAGCCAACCAAGAAACAGTTTTTAAAATCCAACCATACTTTTTTAATGTCAAAACTCTAGCCGAACTGAATTATCAATGGATTTTAAATGGAATAAAAGCATTACAGATTAGTAAAAATAATCCTAATATTTTTACTATAAAAACAGGGCAACTAACCCAAATGATTGAACAAGAATTAAAAATATCAGTTGAAAGTGACAAAAACATTTTCCAAAAAGCTCAAACAACCGCTGAATTAATTTTTATGCCATAATTATGAAAATTAAAAAAATACTAACAATTATTATTTTACTATTGATTGCTTATTCGTTATTTATGGTTTCAGATAGCCAAGCAGAATTCAAATTACAAGTAGATTACCCCACCATCCAAGGAGCGGAAGCAAGTACTGAATTAGCCGGTTATATCCGTTATCTTTATCTTTTTGGTTTAAGCGCGGTTGGGATAACCGCTTTGGGCTCTTTAGTAATTGGCGGTTTTCTTTATATGGGGGCTGATACAGTCACTACAAAAGAAAAAGCCAGAGAATATATCCAAGGGGCAATTTTAGGTTTACTCATAGGACTAGGCGCTTATCTAATCTTAAACACTATCAACCCCGACTTACTTAAAAACAAACCACCGACCCTACCCACTCTTCCAACACAACCAACTACGCAAACACAATCAGTAACACAACCAACAGTAACAGCAAATACAAGAACCTATACTTATATTGGCGCTAATTATAATACTCGAGAAAAATGCGAAAATGCAAAAGGTGTGTGTGGATCAAAAGGATTTATTGGCGTCATCTTTACACAACCCGATACGTGCAAAATTAAATGCAATAAATAAACTTAAAAATTATGTCTCTTAAAAAAATACTTATCATCTTAATATCTCTCCTTGTTGTTGTTATAGGCGCTTTGATTATCTATAACTTCTTATCTGACGACGAAACAACACCTCCATCTACTAGTGACTCCGAACAAATCCCAACATCTGGTTCAGCCACCAATCAGCCAGCGACACCTTCTTATCAAGGTCGACTTATAGCCATTTCTGAAAAAGCAATTATGAGTCCAACTATTGACGGCAGGAAAGTTAAATATTATTCTATTGACAATGGCAATGTTTTTGAGTCTAATCTTGATGGATCTGAATTGACACGAATATCTTCAGTTGTTTTAACCAATCTAATTAAAGCTCTTTGGTCGTCTAATCGCGATAAGGTTATTGCTATCTTTGATGAAAACGGACAAGCTAAAAAATATCTTTACGATTATAATACTAAAATTTCAACTCTTTTATCTGGAGATATACGCTGGGTCACTTGGTCGCCCCAACAAGATAAGATTGCTTATCAATACTATAATTCTCGAACCGAAGATAATAATATTAGCGTTGCTCAACCGGACGGTTCTGATTGGACTAGCATCTTTCAAACCAGAATGAAAGACTTAATTGTGGAATGGCCTAGTTCAAGTAAAATAGCCATTAGAACTAAACCAAGCGGATTAGCTCAAAGTATTGTTTACACAATTAATTTGACAGATAATAATTTTCAGAAAATTATTAATGAAACTTATGGTCTTACTGTTCTTTGGTCGCCATTGGGAAACAAAATACTTTATTCAGAAACCGACAATAAAGGTAAAAATCTTAAATTAAAAATATCTGACTTGGAAAATCAGATCGTTAATGAATTAACTATTGTTACTTTGCCGGAAAAATGTACTTGGAGCCAAGATAATAGAACTGTCTTCTGCGCTGTACCTAAAAATATATCCAATCTAGCTGTCCTACCAGATGATTATTATAAAAAGAAAATTTCTTTTAATGATGATTTTTGGCGAATAAATATAGATACTGGCGAGGCAATTAAGATTTACGAAACCACAGATTCAGAAGCTAATGCTTACAATGCTAAAGAATTAATTCTACCACCTTTAGAAGATTACCTCTTATTCATTAATCAGAAGGACGACTTACTTTACAGCCTAGAATTATAATCAACCAGAAAATAAGAGCTAAATCATTTTTCCAATAAGTAGTGTCAACTAAACCATGAATTAGTATATAGATCATACTTGCTATTAAAATAACCGAGATAATTGAGGTCCGACCTTTCCTAAGGTCGGACCTCAATGCATTTCTAAAGAAAACGATCAACAACCAGATAAAACCAATTAAACCAAGTAGACCTGTCTGAAGCCAAAAAGCCAAAAAGATATTATGAGGCTGAGGCACAGCCCATTCTGAATAAAGGACAAATCTATCTTGATAAGATAAATAATATTTTTGGAACATGCCCGGACCAATCCCAATTAAAAAATGATCTTTAGATATTTCCCAAGCGCTCTGCCAAATGACTAAGCGAGATTTTAAAGAAGGATAAGACAAATCAAGAAAGCCTTGAAATTTCTGACTTGGAATCTGCAAAACTAATCCCAAAATAATTAAGAAAAGTAAAATTAAAGCTAATTTTTTATCCTTTCTATTTAAAACAATAAAGATTAACGCAATACCAAGACCCAACCAAGCTCCATAAGAACAAGTTAAATAGATAACAATCATAAGTAATAAGTAACTTATAATTAGTAATATTTTGACTATT
>JAHJOV010000026.1 GCA_018820085.1 Patescibacteria group bacterium | reverse complement strand
CGGCGCTACTTTGACAAACAAATACTATTAAAATTAAGACTATTAAAGTTGAAACTATTTTCCACATACCTTTACTTGATATTATAATATATTTTATGATAAAATTAAAGAATGAATAAAATAACAACGAATATCATAGCTACTGGCCTACTGAGCTTAATGTTTGGTTTGGCCTTTTTTAGTGTCTTAGGCGATGCTAACACCATGGATGAATTAGCCCACACTGGAGCTGGTTACTCATACATCGTTAAACAGGATATGCGTTTGAATCCTGAACATCCACCTCTTTTAAAGGATCTAGCTGGTCTCTCTGTCTGGCTAAGTTCAAAAATTACTAAAACTCAAATTAATTTCCCAGATCAAATTGAGGCCTGGCAAAAAGAAAAAAATGGTCAATGGGATTTTGGCCGACAATTCCTTTTTCATAATGGTAATGATGCTGATAAGATAATTCTTTGGGCTCGTCTACCGATGATACTGATTATGATTTTACTCGGTTTCTATGTTTTTAAATGGGCCCGAGAAAGATATGGGAACAAGGCTGGCTTGATTGCTTTATTTCTCTACTCTCTATCACCAACCTTACTGGCTCATGGCCGATTAGTCACAACTGATGTTGGAGCAGCCGCTTGCTTTTTCATAGCTACTTACTACTTAATTAAATGGCTTCAGGATTCAACAAAAAAGAATTTAATTATTGCTGGTATTATTTTTGGCTTAGCCCTTTTAACTAAATTCTCTTTAGCTCTGCTTATTCCATATTTTGGAGTTATTACCATACTTTGGATGATAATTAATAGGAAGTGGAAACCTCTCTTTGGTCTTATCCTTATCGGTATTATTGCCATGATCTTGGTTTATCCTGTTTATCTTTTCAATATCTGGAATTTACCGATGGAAAAACAAGTATCCGATGCCAATTATTATTTAGGCACTTATGGCAATCGACTCCTTGCTGATCCAACTCTTTGGATGAACACAAACACTATTCTTAGACCTTACGGACAATTCTTTACTGGACTCTTAATGGTTATTCAAAGAGCTTCTGGCGGAAATACGGCTTACTTTATGGGAGAAATTTCTAATGTAGCCTGGCCTTTATATTTTCCAATTGTCTTTTTGATTAAAGTTCCATTAGCTCTTTTTGTTCTAATTCTGATTTCTCTCTTCTCGATGTCATTCCCGCGAAAGCGGGAATCCAGTTCTGGATTCCCAATCAAGTTGGGAATGACAGAAAAAATCAGAATAACAATAAAGAAATACTTTACTGAAATAGCTCTGTTAATTTTCTTAGCTATTTATTGGTATACCAGTGTCACCAGTAATCTTAATATTGGAGTCCGTCATGTTTTACCAATTTTCCCTATTTTATACATTCTTATATCTGGTCAAATCAGCAAATGGCTCTGTCTTCCTCCTGGTCCATTCCTTGAAAAAGTTAAATTAACTCCTAAAAAACTCTTTGTTTCAGTTAAAATGACGACTAAGGCATATTTTATTCTTTGTTTTAAATATCTAATCTTAGCTATTTTACTTTTCTGGTATGCTTTTGGTGTTATTCAAATTTACCCTCACTTTATAACCTATTTCAACGAATCAATAGGCGGACCAACTCAAGGATACAAATATGTAACTGATTCTAATCTTGATTGGGGTCAAGACCTAAAACGATTGGCTCAATTTGTGGAAGACAATAAAATTCAAACAATCTATGTTGACTATTTCGGCGGCGATGATCTTAAATATCGCTTAGATGATAAATTCCAATTCTGGTGGGGAAAACGCGATCCCAGTGAATTGCCAGCTAATTCTTGGATAGCTATTTCAGCTAGTTTCATTCAAAGCGGACGCGGTATTACAACTAAGGGGTTTATTGAAAAAGCCGACTACTACAACTGGCTTGATCAATATGAGCCAATTACAATAATCGGTAATTCTATCTTTGTTTATTATATAAAATAGCCTAGAGGTCGAATTTCTAGAGTTATAGTTAGATCTCAGACATGAGGTCAGATTCTTTTTCGCGTTGATAAGGTCGCATTTGATAAGGTCGGACATTGTTTTGTCCGTACCTCAGCAGAGGTCCGGCAAAACAAGGTCCGACCTTAATTCTGAAATCGCGTGTTTGCCATATTCCTCAGAGGTCAGACCTTTACTGAAGGTCTGACCTCGTCTTTGTCTTTTTGAGGTCGGACCTTATTACATCCATCATTTTCACATCCGATCTTTAGTCTTTATCTATAATAAACCCGGCCTTCTATTCTTAAATCAATATATTCTATAATATTGCTTAGTTCCACTTCTTTATTAAAAATTACTCTTAAAGCATCTAGTTGTGTTTCAACTGAATAAGTTTGATTAAAATATATTTGCCAATCCTGATTAGTCATAACTCTTAAATCTTCAAAAGAAAAAATTTCGAAATCAACAGCTTCTGGTAACCAGCTAGAGGCTGTTTTGATTTTCGGTAAATCTTCCTTAACTGTTAAAATGAATTTAATCACTTCAGGAGAGATCACCTTATCTCTAATTTTAATTGACTCTTCAGTTCCATAAACATTTAAAATTAAGCTTCCTTTGATTGAAGGCGCATCTCGAAAAACAACGCCTTCAGAATCAAAATAAAAACACTTATCAACTTCTCTTTCTCTTTTAACTTTAACAATTTCTTCCGTGCTGGTCGCCTGAACTTCTATATCCTCTGGGTTTTCCTTAACCTGACACCAAACTCCAATATTTTTTCTCTCTTCTATTTCTATCTTTAAAATATTAGGAAGTTGACGAGTAATGCTAATATCTTTAATCTCTGGATACTGATCTAGGATTTTTTGTTTTATTTTATCAATCTTAACTAAAATAATACTTTGATAAGGAAATTTTATCTCTTGCCAAGCAATCTCTTTAACATCATTTCTTTCAACTTCAATATCTGCAATCCATAAATTCGGCCACCAAACCAAAAGATAAGTCAAGCCGGCCAAAAGACAAAAAGCTACCAGCAGGCAGCATATAAAGAGATACTTTCTAAATGAAGATCTTCTTTTTTGTGAGTATTTGTTCATGTCATTTAGAGGTCCGCGTTGATAAGGTCCGACCTCTTTTAACTGACCTCATCTTTAATTACCCAATTACCTTCATCCCACCCATGTATGGCTGTAAAACCTCAGGTACCTTAACACTCCCATCTTTTTGTTGATAATTTTCGATAATGGCTAAGATTGGACGTTGAGAAAAAGCAGTTCCGTTTAAAGTATGAACAAATTTAACTCCATCTTTACTCTTATATCGAGTATTTAATCTTCGAGCCTGAAAATCAGTGCAATTACTGGTTGAATGAGTTTCCCGATATTGATTCTGCCCAGGCATCCAAACTTCAATATCCCACTTTTTAGCAGCTGGATCTCCTAAATCAGCCGAACAAATATCAATCACTTGATAAGGTAATTCTAACATTTTCATCAGCTTCTCTTCCATAGCTAAAAGTAATTTGTGTTCTTTAAAAGAATCTTCTGGTTTACAAAAAACGAACATTTCTGTCTTATCAAATTGATGAACTCTTAAAATTCCTCGAGTATCTTTACCAGAAGCGCCGGCCTCGCGCCGAAAACAAGTAGAAAATCCAACATATCTTCTTGGTAAATCCTTTTCTTCAAAAATTTCATCCATATGCATGGCCCCAATTGATTGTTCCGAAGTGCCAACTAAAAATAAGTCATCTTTTTCTAAATGATAAACTTCATCAATGCCACGATCTAAATAACCCATTCCATCCATAGATTTACGATTAAGCATAACTGGCGGAATAACAGGAATAAATTTTTCTTTAATTAAAGTGTTGAAAGCTAATTGAATTAAAGCGAATTCCAATAAGACAGCTCCACCTTTAAGATACCCAAAACGAGTCCCTGATGCTTTAGCTGCTCTTTTGACATCAATTAAATCCAAGTTTTCAGCGATATCTAAATAATCCTTGGGATCAAAATCAAATTTAGTTTTCTCGCCTTCTTGACGAATAATCTTATTATCCTCCTCACTCTTGCCTTTAATAACATCGTCTAATGGCATATTAGGAATAAGCTTCATAATGCTATTAAATTCTTCCCCAACTTTCTTTAATTCTGGTTCTAATTCTTTTATTTTATTCTTTATCTCTTTGGCTTTTTCCTGATCATCTTTGCCTAACTTATTCTGTTCTGCTTTTAACCCTTCTGCTTCTTGTATTATTTTTCTTCGTTGTTTGTCCAATTCTAAAAGGCGATCAATATCACATTTGACTTGTTTATTTTGACAACCTTGTTTAATTTTATCAGGATTCTCCCTAATATATTTTATATCTAACATAAAAGTTAAATTTTAATTTTAGCGAGTTATTCTGATTTTTTTGAGAGCGTAGGGCGCCCTTTAGGGCTAAAGCACGAGAAAAAATTAGATAACAAGCTAAGAAATTAAAATTCTATTTTGGTTTCATTAATGGGAATAAAATTGACTCTCTTAAACTGCGCGCTTCTGTTAAAATCATTGTTAGGCGATCTAATCCGATACCAATCCCAGCTGTTGGCGGCATCCCATACTCTAAGGCCTCTAGAAAATCTTCATCTAATCTTTGAGCTTCTTTATCTCCTTTTTGCCGAAGAGTTTCTTGATTCTCGAAAGCTTTTCTTTGTTCCAAAGGATCATTTTGTTCTGTAAAAGCTTTGATTAATTCAACTCCTTGAACAATTCCTTGAAGAGCTTCTCCTTTTTTACAAAGAGGAATATCGGGTAAATGCAAAACAAAAGTTGGTTTTTTAAGTTTAGCAAAAGCTTCTTTTTCATCATCGTTTTTAACAATATTTTTGTATTCAACCCGATCCCATTTTTTTGGAAAAATTTTTGAATCAAAAGAATGCATCATTTCTTCCGTAAATTTCATTAAATCTTCCCAATCCCAATAAGCAGCATAGAATTCCAACATAGTAAAATCTGGATTATGCTCTCGATCTATACCCTCA
Source organism: Patescibacteria group bacterium (assembly GCA_018820085.1). Lineage (GTDB taxonomy): Bacteria > Patescibacteriota > Minisyncoccia > Portnoybacterales > UBA2143 > JAHJOV01. The sequence goes on along the minus strand of JAHJOV010000026.1, from coordinate 12,565 downwards.
TTTCTAAAGCAACGTCCAATTTCAAAAACACGCTCATAACCACCAACTAATAATCTTTTCAAGTATAGTTCTGGAGCAACTCTTAAATACAAATCCATATCTAAGGCATTAAGATGGGTTTCAAAAGGTTTAGCGCTGGCTCCTCCATAAAGAGTTTGAAGAATCGGAGTTTCAACTTCAATAAAATTATTTTTATTTAAAAAATCTCTTGTCTTTTTAATAATTTCACTTCGTTTCTCAAAAATATCTCTCGTTTCCTTGTTCATGATTAAATCCAAATATCTCTTTCTAAATCTCTCTTCAACATCTTTTAATCCATGCCATTTTTCTGGTAAAGGAGCTAAGCTCTTAGTTAAAATTTTATATTTCTTGACCAAAAGTGTCTTCTCTTCTTTGTGAGTTAAAAAAAGAGTTCCTTTGACTTCAATAAAATCTCCGATATCAAAATTATCTTGAAAAAACTTATACTCTTTATCCCCTAACTCATCTTTTTTAAAATAAATCTGAACCTGCCCAAAACCATCTTCAAGATTAGCAAAAGCCGAACCACCATGCCCTCTAATTGTTCGAAGACGACCAACTAAAATCATTTCCTTCCCATCCTTAAATTGATCAATTGCTTCCTGACAAGTATTAGTTCTATTAGCTTTAGCTGGATAAGGATCAACTCCCCGCTTTTTAATTGCTTCTAATTTGGCTATTCTATTTTCTTTTATCTCTTGAATTGTAGGCATATTTACTTTATTCCAACTATCTTATACTTAACTTTACCTTTAGGTGTTTCTATATCTATTATATCACCAATTTCTCTATCTAAAAAGGCTTGACCCAAAGGCGATTCATTAGAAATCTTACCATCACCAGGACTTGCCTCTTGAGAACCAACGATCATAAAAATTTGTTTACCAGAAATTGAAGAATTACCATTTATTAATTTGACTTCAATAATAGCTCCCATTTTAACTCTACTCTGACCTTTCCTAGCTGGTTTTAAAACAGCTGCCTCTTTAACAATTCCTTCCAACTCTAGAATCCTTGTCTCATTAAAAGATTGAGCTTCTTTAGCTGATGAATATTCAGCATTCTCACTCAAATCTCCTAATGACTTTGCTTCGTCCAAACGTTGAGCAATTTCTTTTCTCTTTTCCGTCTGTCTCTCGACTAACTCTTTCTTTAACTTCTCTAACCCTTCTGGTGAAATATATTTCATAAATTTGTATCCTCCTTAATTTAATTAATTGTTATTAAAATACCATTCTAATACTTCTTTGGCTACAGGTAAGGCTGTTTTATGTCCTTCACCCCCAGCTTCAACCAAAACGATAATAACAACTTCTGGTTGATCATAAGGAGCGTAACCAATAAACCAAGAATGAGTTTCCTGGCTACCCGCCTTGCCAAATTGAGCTGTCCCAGTTTTACCAGCTACCTCAACCGGTAAACTAGCTAAAGCTACAGCTGAACCGCTAATAACTGCTTGACGCATTCCCTTTTGAACAGCTTCAATATTTCCCGGGTTAATAAAACCCTGATTTATTATCTGAGCAGGTATATCTTTAACTAAATTACCATATAAGTCAACAATCTTATTAACTATTTGAGGTTGATATAAGGTGCCGCCATTAGCAATACTAGCTAAAGCCATAACCATTTGCAAAGGAGTGACTAAAATATCTCCTTGTCCAATAGATAAATGATAAGTATCGCCTAAATACCAATCTTCATCTTGACCATTTGGAACTAAACCAATCTCTTCGTGAGGCAAATCAATTCCAGTTAATTGACCTAAACCAAAATATTCTAAATATTTTTTAATCCGCTCAACACCCAGTCCTTCTATATTACCATAACCGCCACCAACTGTATAAAAGAAAACATTACAGGATTGAGCAATAGCTTCAATTAAATTGGTTGGCCCGTGTACTTTCCAATCTGGAAAACGATAAACAATTTCAGGATTATACTGATTAACAATACTGATCACTCCAGAACAACTAATTGATTGATAGGGTGTAACTATTTCTTCTTCCAAAGCGGCAGCTGCAATCAAAGGCTTGATTATAGAGCCGGAAGGATATTGACCAGCTAAAGCTCGATTCAAAAATGGATTACTTAAATCATTTTCTAAATCATCCAGTTCTTCCTGAGATATTCCCTGAGCAAAAAGATTATTATCAAAACTAGGCAGACTAACTAAAGCCAAAATACCTCCATTGCGTGGATCAACCATAATAGCAGTTGCCTTTCTTTTAGGCGGCCAACTCCCTATTTTTTTAAGAATACTTTCTAAGGATTGAGAAAGCTTTATCTGCAAATCTTTATCCAAATGAAGAATTAAACCCAAACCAGGTTTAGCCGATTTAACCGCTAACAAGCGCTGAGTTTTACCTAAAGAATCAACCTCTATTTGTTCCTGACCCGACTCGCCCCGCAAAAACTCTTCATAAAAGAATTCTAATCCATCTTTACCAATCTGATCATTTAAATAATAATCAGAATTATCTTCTAAATCAGCCGAATTAACTTGACCAGTATAGCCAATAATATGAGAAAAATATGAACCGGTTAGATATTGGCGCTGAGCATTTTTTTCTAAACGAAAACCAGGCCATTGATTGACTAAAGTTTCTAAAATTAAAGCAGCTGATCGTTCAATTCCTTTAAGTAAAACTACTTGACTAACTTTTCCATGAGCATCTTCTATTTTTTTGATGAGGTCGGACCTCAGCAGAGGTCCGACCTCTGCGGAATCTGGTTCTGTAACTATATCAGTAATCTTTTCTAAAATTTCTTCCTGTAATTCAACTGAATTATCAAAAAAATCATTCAAACTAACAACCAAATCGAAACTAGGAATATTATAAACCAAAGGCCGACCTTGATAATCATAAATCATTCCTCGAGGAGCGCTAATTGGATAAATCCTCAAACGATTACCTTGAGATAAATCTTGATAATAATCCCCCTTAATGATTTGAAGATAACCAGCCCTTAAAAAAAGACTAACTAAACAAATAGTAATTAGAATGTAGAATAAAACAAAATTACGATTCTTAATGGGTTGTTCTAATTTTCCTTTTTCTTCTATCGAACGAACTGCTTCGGTATCTAAAAAAATCTCCTCCGCCTCAATACTTTCTCTATCTCTGTATTTAACGAAATATTTTTTTAAACCCAGCATAAAATATTAAAGTAATTATTAAATTACAGACTATCTCAATTAATAAATATCTCAAACTAAAAACCACTTCAGCCTGAAAAACAATACCTAAACCAAAAAGAAGAATATTATAAACTAGACTACCTAAAATAACTAGAATAGTCAAAACCCAAAACTTAATTCTAGAAAAAATACTTTGATTAAATCGATCAATTAAATAAGCTGTACTAATTAAACTCAAACTAACTAATCCAAAAGGGAGTCCAGCTAAAGAATCTAAAAACAAACCACTTAAAATAATTAGCCACCAAACCTTTTCAAACTTTTTTAAAATAACTAGAATTAAAATTAAAACCAAAATTAAATTGGGGCTAACACCCCAAAGAGTAATAAAAGGAACTAAAGTAGCTTGAAGAATTACCGCGAATAATAATCCTAAAATAAGTAAAGTAGTTTTCATTAGTTTTTAAAATCTTAAAGATTAGACCTTGCATAATGAGGTCGGACCTTCCCCAAAGGTCCGACCTCATCTTACAATCACAAAAACATTCCTTAATCTTTCAAAATCAATAGCTGGTTTTAACTCAGCCATTTGAGAAATCTGAACATCAGAAGAAATAACTTTTTCTATTTGCCCTATTAACAAACCAGCTGGAAACAAACCAGCCAATCCCGAAGTAACTATTAACTGCCCTTGTTCAACCACTTCGCCTTGAGGTAATAAATCAATGATTAAATTTAATCCTTGGTCTCCTTTAATTAATCCTGTTATCTCTAATCCGTCTTTGGCGAAAATCAAAGCATTAACTCGACTATTAGAATCAATAATTGATTGAACCTTAGCAAAGGAATTAGTCACTTCAATCACTCGACCAACTAAAAGATTACCAGCCGCTATAACAACTGATCCTAATTCAAGTCCATCTTTAGTCCCTTTATTAATTAAAAAATACTTCCTTAAATTAGATGTATCTTGGCCTACAATATTGGCTAAAATAAGTTTTTCTGACTCGAATTTAGGTCCCGAGGACCCAATCTGCCGACGAAATAATTCATTTTCCTTAGCTATTCCCTCTAATTGAGCTATCTGACCTAAAAGTTCCTGATTTTCTTCTCGAAATTGAATATTTTCATGTTCCAACTGATTAATTGAAGTAACAAAACCAAAAAACTTATTAAATTGAAAAGAAATCTGGTAAGACGGGGTAACTAAAGAATAAAATAAATTTTTAACTGGATTCAACCAACCCTGATTATTAACTAAAATCAACCCAACAATAATTAAAAGAGACAGAATAAAAGAATGGGTCAATATTTTTTTCATAATAAAAGAAAGCTCCGCAAAGATCAGACCTTTTGCATTAATAAGGTCCGACACTGACGAGGTCAGACCTTCAGTAAAGGTCTGACCTCTGCGGAATGTAGCAAGTATAACTCGAGGTCTGACCTCTAAACTCTACATCACTGATTTATTCTCATCAGAACTTTCTGGCTCTTCCACTGACGAGGCAGGCTCTTCCACTGACGAGACAGGAACTTCAGGAGTAGCAGGAATTTCAGGTTTAACTTCAGGAACATCTTGAACTTCTGGAATTTCAACCTCAGGAATAGTTGTCGCTTCTGGCTCTTCTACCGACAAAGCAGGCTCTTCTGTTGAAGAAGCAGAAATATTTTCATCTTTTTTGCCTGACATCATCCAGAAAACTAAAGCTACTATTACTATAATAGCAATTATAATAATCCACCACATAAAATAATCTCCTTTCTTTATTAATTATTTTCTACCTTTTAATTCTAACATAATCCATCTAAAACAAAAACAATCAATTGTGGATAAACTTTGACTTAATCACTAACCACGGAAATTTAACTATAGCATTGTAAATTCTCTTAACTCGCCAAGGCTGACGACTAAATCGCCAAAGCCATTCTATACCTACTTTCTGAATTAATTTAGGCGCTCGTCTAATTCGCCCAGAAATAAAATCAAAAGCGCCACCAACTCCAAGAGCTAATTTAACTGAAGGCATCTGCTTAAGATTTTCAACAATCCATTTTTCCTGTTTAGGCGCTCCCAGGGCAACAAAAAGAATGCTGGTTTGGGGTTTTAAGGTCGGACCTTTCCTAAGGTCGGACCTTAAAACCCTAATATTTAATCCAGGGTACTTTACTTTTAAATTCTCTGTAGCTTTTTCAGCAATACCCTCTTCAGCGCCAAATAAAAAAACCGGCCAGTTTTTTTGAGCCGCTCTTTCACAAATCGCTTCCATTAAATCAATACCGGCTACTCGTTCTTTAATTGGTTGACCTAAAATCCAAGAAGCGAAAATTAAACCAACTCCATCCGGTATAGATAAATCTGCTTGATTAAGAATTTCTCTAAACTTTTTATCTTTTTGAGCTTTAACTAAAAATTCAGGATTAGGTGTAACTAAATAGTGTTGTTGATCGTCCTTTAAAAAACTATCAATTCGTTTAAGAACTTCTTCCATATTTAGATTATCAATTTTAATCCCAAGTATTTCCATATTTTGTTTGTTTTAGTAAGGTCAGTTCTGGTAAGGTCAGACCTCATTTTGTCTGAACCTTCAGTAAAGGTTCAGCAAAATGAGGTCTGACCTTAATTCTAATTCTTAAGCAACCGCATTCCGCAGAGGTCGGACCTTATTTTGCCGGACCTCTGCTGAGGTACGGACAAAATAATGTCCGACCTCATCTTTGCCTCACCTTTATATCCCCAATACTTGTAGTATATCAGGAAGGCAGTATAATGAAAATAGATGAAAAAACAAACCAAAACACAATTAAAAAAGAAATTCCAAGAAACCAATATTCAGAAAATAATTAACTACTACTTTAAAACTAAGGGTTTAAGTTTAGACAAAATCAAAGAAGATGCTCGTAAAAAAAAGATTGTTTATTCTCGTTACGTCCGACCAGCCAAACAACTTCTTGAATTAGCTGGTTCTTTAAGAGAAGCTAAAAAAGCAATTACCAAAGTAGCTAAATGGGCTAAATCAAGAAATCTTGATTATGCTATTGAAACTGTCTTCAAAAAATGGTTAGAATTAGATAAACTTAAGCCTAAAGAAATCGTTAAGAAACCATTTTTCAGAAATGAACCTATGATTTGGTCAGAAACAAGAAAAAAATGGTTCGTTATTACTGACGATGGCGAATGGAAAGAATTCGCCGGCAAAGAAGACGACATCGTCTGGAAACTTAGTAAATAAATATGATTTTAAAAATAGAAAAAGGACAAGATAATCCTATTCTGCGACAAAAAGCCAAAAAAGTCAAAGAAATCATACCTGATATCAAACAGTTAATTTTAGATATGATTGAAACTATAAAATCTAATTCAAATAACATTGGTTTAGCTGCCCCTCAAATTGGTTATTCACTACGAATTATCGCAGTCAAAACCTTACCTGATGAATCAATTTTAGTCCTAATTAATCCAGAAATTAAAAAAAAATCTTTTAGAAAGGAAATACTAAAAGAAGGATGTTTGAGTTTGCCTAATTTTTTTGCCCCAGTCAAACGCTCTAAAGAAATTACAATTCAAGGATTAAACCCTGAAGGTCAATTGATTAAAATAAAGACTAAAGGATTACTATCTCGAATCCTTCAACATGAAATTAACCATTTAGATGGCGTTTTGATTTGTGATAAGGTATAGGTATTCGGCTATCCGATGGCCAAATGCATCCGGCCATCGGATAGCCGAATACCTAAAAACCCATGCGAAAAGAAAAAATCATCTTTATTGGCACTTCTTCGTTTGCTTTGCCTGCTTTGGAAAATCTGATACAAGAATATCAGATTTTAGCTGTGGTTACTGCCCCAGATAGACCAACTCCTTCACCAGTTAAAGAAATTGCTTTAAAATATAATTTGGATATTTTACAACCAGAAAAAATATCAGATATTAAAGAAGAGATGACTAAACTTAAACCTGACCTATTTATTGTTGCTTCATATGGTCAGATTATTCCTAAAGATATTTTAGAGATTCCTAAAAAAAACTCCCTTAATCTTCATCCTTCTCTTTTACCTAAATACCGCGGTCCTTCGCCAATCCAAACTGCTATCCTCAATGGTGATAAAACTACCGGTCTAACTATTATCCAAATGAATGAAAAAATGGATGCCGGTCCCATTATTGCTCAAAAAGAAACCAAGATTAATCCTGATGATACCTTTCAAAGCTTGGAAACTAGATTAGCTGAAGAAATAGCTGATTTAATAATAATAATTCTACCCCGATATTTTAAAAATAAAATCAAACCCCAAATTCAAGACGAATCCCAAGTTAGCTATACTAAAATCTTAACTAGAGATGATGGAAGAATTAATTTAGATGAAAATCCTCAAGAAATCGAAAAAAAAGTTCGAGCTTTTTATCCATGGCCTGGTACTTGGACAGAAATTAACAATCAACGGGTTAAAATCCTTAAAGTTAAAATAAAAAATAATAAAATTTCTCTGGAATTAGTTCAGCCAGCTGGTAAAAAATCCATGACCGGAGAAGCATTTTATAGAGGACATAATGTGAGGTCAGACCTTTACTGAAGGTCTATGTTGGTAAGGTCGTACATTGTTTTGTCCGTACCTCAGCAGAGGTCCGGCAAAACAAGGTCCGACCTTAATTCTGAAGTAACTATATTCCTCAGAGGTCAGACCTTTACTGAAGGTCTGACCTCATCATACGAGATCCGACCTTATCATACCACGATTACTTGACCCACTTATCTTTCTCTGCTACTCTAAATCTATGACTGAAGAAACTAAACAATATCAAATAATTCTAATCTTCCCTCCCTCATTTAATCAAGAAACTCTGAATAAATCCGTCCAAAGAATAAAAAAACTAATAACTGATCAAGGAGGTTCTTTTGACTCCGCTGGGCGGGATAAACAAGAGATAGAGCCATCATCTCAATTAAAAAAACTTTCCTATCCGATTGATAAACATCAAGAAGCATTCTATCTAACATATAATCTTTCCCTACCTGTCTCAGCTGTTGACACACTTAAACAACAACTTAATTTAGATAGCGATTTAATCCGTTATCTAATCACTGTTAAAGACATAATTAAAGAAAAACCTGAACCAGTTATTGATTACAGCGAGATGATTGAGAAAGTTGAGAAAATAGAGAAAATTGAGAAAATAGACCAAGCCCCGATGCAAGATCAGGATTCCGGCCGAAGCGTCGGGAAACCTAAATCTCAAATAGAAGATTTAGATAAAAAATTAGAAGAAATATTAAACGAATAAACATATGAATTTTAATAAAGCAATCATCGTTGGAAATTTAACTCGTGACCCAGAAACAAAAACCTTGCCTTCTGGCCAACCAGTCACCTCTTTTAGTATTGCTACTAATCGTGTTTGGAATAACCAAGATGGTGAGAAGCAAGAAGCGATTGAATTCCATAATATTGTTTCTTTTGGTAAATTAGCTGATATTTGTTCTCGTTATCTTAATAAAGGACGATTGGTTCTAGTTGAAGGCCGAATCCAAACCCGATCCTGGCAAGACCAAAACGGAATTAAAAAATATTGGACTGAAATTGTAGCTGAAAATATGCAAATGGGACCAAGAAATGATGGTGATAGAGCTAACCGAGAATCTAATCAACCAGTCAATAAACCAGATATTAAAGGCCTACCGGCCCCTTCTCAAGGAGAAATTCCTGTTATTGAAGCTGATGAGCCGATTGAAGAACTAATTAAAGAAGACAAACAAGGAATTAATATAGATAATATCCCCTTTTAAGTTATGAGCTGCTATTTCTGCCAACAAAAAATTGAAGAAATTGATCATCAAAACATCGAATTAATTCGTCGGTTTATTTCAAGTCAAGCAAAAATTATTACTCCTCGTCGAACCGGCACTTGCGCTAAACATCAAAGACAGCTTTCTAAAGCAATAAAAAAAGCCCGAATTACCGGACTCCTACCTTTTACGAGAAAGTAACATTTAAAGTGAGGTCAGACCTTCCCCAAAGGTCTATGTTAATAAGGTCGTACATTGTTTTGTCCGTACCTCAGCAGAGGTCCGGCAAAACAAGGTCCGACCTTAATTCTGAAGTAACTATATTCCTCAGAGGTCAGACCTTTACTGAAGGTCTGACCTCATCTTTGACCTCTAAAAGATATTTCAAGGTCAGACCTTATCAATGCGTTTTACTTCTGTTCTTGAATAGCTTTCTTTATTCCTTTGACAATCTCCGTAGCGATGCGGGGATTTTCTTTTAAGTAATTCTTAGCTCCTTCTAATCCTTGACCTAATTTCTCTTCTCCGTAATTAAACCAAGCTCCAGCTCTATTAACAACACCAAATTTAACTCCAGTGTTAATAATATCAGCCATTTTAGAAATACCCTCATTATAAAAAATATCAAATTCAGTTTGTTGAAAAGGTGGAGCTACTTTATTCTTAACCACCTTGGCTTTAACTCGATTACCAATAATCTCATCCCCTCGTTTAATCTGAGCTGAACGACGCAATTCCAAACGAACTGAAGAATAAAATTTTAAGGCCTTACCTCCAGGTGTTTCTTCTGGATTACCATAAACCACTCCTATCTTCATTCGTATTTGATTGATAAAAATAACAGTTGTTCCACTCTTAGCTACTAAAGAAGTAAGCTTCCGACACGCCTGACTCATTAACCTGGCTTGCAAACCCATATGAGATTGACCCATTTCTCCTTCAATTTCTGCTCTCGGAGTTAAAGCAGCGACTGAATCAACAATGACTACATCAATAGCCCCTGATTTAACTAAACTTTCTAAAATTTCCAAAGCCTGTTCGCCTGTGTCTGGCTGAGAAATTAAAAGATCATCAATTTTAACTCCTAAATTCTTGGCATAGACTGGGTCTAAAGCATGTTCAGCATCAATAAAAGCGGCCAAACCGCCTTTTTTTTGAGCTTCTGCGACAACATGAAGAGCTAATGTAGTTTTACCACCTGATTCAGGACCATAAACTTCAACAATTCGGCCCTTAGGCATACCACCTATTCCTAAAGCTAAATCTAAAGATATGGAGCCGGTTGGGATAGCATCAATATCAACATGTTTAGCATCACCTAATTTCATAATTGATCCCTCGCCAAATCTCCCTTTAATCTCATCTATCGTCGCTTCTAAAATCTTTTCTTTATCTTGTCTTACTTCGCCCGCCATAGCCTTTGGCGTAGGCTGAGTTTTACCCTCCGCTACGTTCTTTTTAATCATATTTTTCGCCTTCGTCAATGTAGACCTCTCTTGGTTTAGCTCCGTCAGATGGACCAACTATACCCTGTTCCTCCATAATATCTAATAAACGAGCAGCTCGAGCATAACCAACACGCAAACGACGCTGTAGTAAAGAAGCTGAGGCCTTTTTAGCTTGAATAACTACTTCTTTAGCCTCGCTTAATAATTCATCCTCGCTTCCGCCACCTTCAGTATTAAATCCAGTGCCAGTTTCAAAACGAGTTTTTGAACTACTAATTACTTCTTCCAAAAAATCTGGCTGACTAACCAATCTTAAATGATCAGTTACTTTTTTAACTTCTCTATCAGAAACAAAACCACCCTGGACTCGTTTCGGCTTAGCTGAATTACCAGCCAAGAAAAGCATATCGCCATTACCTAATAATTTTTCAGCTCCAGCCATATCAAGAATAGTTCTAGAATCAATTTGAGAGGCAACCTGAAAAGCCATTCTTGAAGTAATATTAGCTTTAATTAAACCGGTAATTACTTCAACTGAAGGTCTTTGAGTTGAAACAATCAAATGAATACCAACAGCTCGAGCCATTTGAGCTAAACGAACAATAGACGTTTCCACGTCCCGACCATAAGTAGCCATTAAATCAGCTAATTCATCAATGACTAAAACAATATATGGTAATCGTTCTGAATCATCTTCGCTCTGACTAACCTTCTTATTATACGAACTAATATCTCTCCTACCGCCTTCTTGTAAGACTCTGAAGCGTCGTTCCATTTCACTAACCGCCCAACGTAAAGCGCTATTTGCCTTATCTGCTTGAACAATAACTGGGGTCAAAAGATGAGGAATAGAATTATAAGCTGTCAGCTCAACTCTTTTAGGATCAATCAAAATCAACCTCATATCCTGAGGAGAATTCCGGTAAAGCAAACTAATAATTATATTATTCAAAGCTACCGTTTTACCAGTCCCAGTTGCTCCAGCTACTAATAAATGAGGCATTCGAGCTAATTCAGCAAAAATTGGATTACCAGCTACATCCCGTCCTAAAGCAAGAGTTAATCCATCAGTTGATTCTTGGAAAGTTGGTCTTTCTAAAAGAGATCTTAAACGAACCAAAATCATAGAACGATTAGGAATTTCAATCCCAACTAAAGATCGTCCAGGAATAGGCGCTTCAATTCTTAAAGGATGAGCCGCTAAAGCTAAAGCTAAATCATTTTGTAAAGAAATAATCTTAGTTAATTTAACGCCTTGAGCTGGACGAAGAGTATATTGAGTTACAGTTGGTCCAACATTAACCTCAGCCATTTCTACCTCAATACCAAAATTTTCTAAAGTTCTTTTAATAATATTTAAATTAGCTTTAATATCGCCGCTGGTTGGCTGACCTTTATCTCTTTCTAAAAAATCAAGCGAGGGTAATTTAAAATCACCCATTTGCTTAGCTTTAACCGCTTTACTAATTGCTAAAGTGACTGGGGTTTCTCGACCAACTAATTGATCGCTTTGTTTGGCTGGCTCTTGTGATTCGGCTATGCGATGGCCGGATGCATTTGGCCATCGTATAGCCGAATGTAAAAAGCTAAGCTTTTTTTCTTCTTTCGCTACTGGTTGATCAGGAGAATTAAGAATTAGTTCTTTTTGTTCATCTTTTTTATTAGGAAACAAAGATAAGTTAAAGGTTATTAAAAAAGAAATTATCAATAAAGCTAATAGAACTATTAAACTAGCCCAAAAACCTAAAAATTGATTTAAAGGATAACCAAGAATCATACCTAAATAACCTCCAGCATTATTAATAACATAGAAAAACCCTAAAACACTTACAATGAAAAGAATAATACCAATAAAAATAGCCCCGTAGGCAGATTTCTTGCGTTTACGAGGTATAATAATAGCTAAACCAATCAAAACAAAACTAACTGAAATAAGAAAAAATCCTTGACCAAAAAGTAATTTACTAATTTTAAGAAAATATTGACCAAAAGTACCAGCTCCATTAAAAAAACTTAAAAAGCTTAAGATAGCCAAAGTGAAAGAAATTATCGCCAGAATCCCCTTTTTAGTACCAGAATGAAGGGAAGATTTCTTGACCTTAGTTTGCGATTTATTCTTTATTTTTTTCTTAAGTGATTTTTTCTTTTTAAGCATAGTAACAATTTTAAAT
>JAHJOV010000025.1 GCA_018820085.1 Patescibacteria group bacterium | reverse complement strand
TTAGCTAGTCCGATAACTACTTTTCTATCTTGGATTTTCTTAAATCAGAATTTGGTTAATAATCAGTTCTTTGCTATAATCTTATCTCTAGTAGCCGGATTAATTATTTTTAAATCCTCTTGGTATGCTCAAGACAAATCAGTTGTCACAATTCGATCTTAAAGGAATTATTAGATGCGGACGATATGCTTTTATGCCTAATCGTTTGACTTTTTGTGGGCCAGACAAAAACTTAGATCTTTTTCATTATTGCCAGAGTCAAAAAGCTGATCAGGGTCTGATTCAGATATTAGAGGAATTTCAGACTCTTTATCCTTATCTAAAGATGATTGCTCGACATAATCAAATTAAGGATCCTTTTAGCGAGAAAGTAGTTGAAGCATATTGGATTGGTAATTCTCTTTTAGAAAATATTACTAAATCAGAGTTGTACAATCATTTAGTTGATAAGTTTGAGGTTAAAAGAAAATTATCTCGGCAGATTGGATTAGGGGCTAAAGCTCATCATAACTTTCATGTTTTAAGCGTTTGGAAGCAGGTTAATGATATTGATTCGGTTCAAACTTTAAATGCTATGGATTTATGTCGGATTAGTTGGGGTCGGGTTAAAAAAGCTAAGAAATTGTCTTTAAAAGTAGAATATCAGCCTTTGGTTTTTAATGGGAATAAATTGGATTTAGGTGAATTGATTTTACAAAAAGTAAGTTATAGAATTAAAGATAAAGGCTTTATAAAAAAACCTAAGATAGGTGATTGGGTTTCAATTCATTGGGGATTCGTTTGTGAAGTTTTAAACAATCAGCAGGTAGTTAGTTTAAAAAAATATACTTTAGAAAGTATTCAGTTAGCTAATCTTAATTAAACTTATGTATGATGTAATTATTATTGGAGGGGGACCGGCTGCAATTAGCGCTGGCATCTATATTGCTCGAAAAAAAATAAAGGCTCTTATTATTGTTAAAGATTGGGGTGGTCAGATGGCTTATGCTCCTTTAATTCGGAATTATCCAGGTTTGGATAATATTACAGGTATGGATTTGAATAATAAGTTTGTTGAGCATTTAGAAAAGAATAAGCCCGAAATTAAAGAAGGGGAAGAAGTGCAGGAAATTAACTTGACTGATAATAAGATTATTGAGGTTAAAACCAAAGGTAATACTTATCAGAGCAAAACTTTAATTATGGCTACCGGCCGGGTGGCTAAGAAATTAGGCGTGCCGGGTGAAGAGAAGTTTTTTGGCAAGGGAATCAGCTATTGTTCAATATGCGATGCTCCTTTATTTCAGGACAAAGAAGTAGCTGTTATTGGCGGAGCTGATTCTGCTTTGGCTACAGCCATAGAATTAAAAACTTATGCTTCTAAAGTATGTATTTTAACGGCCGGAGATCAATTAAGGGCTAGTCAGGTCCTTCAGAATGAAATTAAAAAGGTTGATAAAATTAAAATTATTACCAAGGCTAAGGTTTCTGAAATTAAAGGGGATAAATTTGTGACTAGCTTGGTTTATAGTAATGGAACCGGAGGCCAGAAAAAAGAATTGCCGGTTGAGGGGATATTTTTAGCTATTGGTTCTTTAGCTAATTCCATTTTTGTTAAAAATTTGGTAGAATTAAATGAACAGGGGGAAATAAAGGTTGATAGTAAAAATAAGACATCTCAGCCTAATATTTTTGCAGCTGGTGATGTAACAGATGTTTCTCATAAGCAGATTATTATTGCTGCTGGCGAAGGAGCTAAAGCAGCTCTAAACGCTTATGATTTTCTAAAAAAAGGATAAATTTATGACTCAAGAAAAAAAGCATCAAGTTAAGGTTTGGAGTACGGCCACTTGTCCATACTGTGTGACTTTAAAAACATATTTAGAAGAAAAAGGAATTGAATATGAACATATTGATGTATCGGTTGATAAAGAAGGAGCTCAAGAGATGATTAAAAAATCAGGTCAGATAGGTGTGCCGGTATCCGAAATAGATGGGGAAATTATTATTGGTTTTGATAAAGCAAAAATCAATGAATTATTGGAGATCAAAGAATAACAAAAAAGGATTTACTTTAATAGAACTTTTAGTAGTAATTGCTATTATTGGTTTATTGGCTAGTATTGTTTTGGTTAGTTTGAATAGCGCTCGGGCAAAAGCTAGAGATGCCAGGCGCAAAGCAGATTTAAATCAAATCAGATTGGCGCTGGAAATGTATTATGATAGCTATAATCGTTATCCTCAGGCAGGTAGTTGTGGGTATGGCACTAATTGTTATGTTTATAGCACTGCAGGATCTTCTTGGATACCAGCTTTAGTTTCCGGAGGTTATATGTCAACAATGTCTATAGATCCTAAGAATAACGCTAATGGGCCTTGGAGTACTGGTAATTATTCATATGCTTATGGAAATGTAGATACGAATGGCCAATCATTTGATTTAACGGCTCAATTAGAAAATACTTCAGATAATGATCGGTGCGCAATTAAATGCTATAAATTTTATTTTG
>JAHJOV010000024.1 GCA_018820085.1 Patescibacteria group bacterium | reverse complement strand
ATCTACTGGCGATCCGTTAATTATAAATTTTAAACCCAGCCAAATCCCAGCCAAAACAATTAAAATTAATAAAATAATTAAAATTTTGTGATTCATGTATTTTTATTATATCAAAAAAACCGCTCTTCTTTTTCTTTTGTTTGCTGGCTGTATGGGACGAAATTGGAACTAAAATTCAGGAATTAGAACAACATATTCATATTCCAGATCTAGCAAAATAAATTGATTTTGTTGGTTGGATAATATTAGAATCTATTTCTTTACCTTATAATGTAATTGTAATATATCGTCCTTAAGTTTTCTAATTTTGATTAAACTAAGCCTTTTAATAAAATTATTGTCTGCAAACAAAGGAATCCCTTCTCCTAATAATACAGGCTCTATATTAAGTATAATTTCATCTAGTAAATTTGCTTTCATAAACAATGAATTTATTTCAGCTCCACCAGTAACAATAATCGTTTTGTGTCCTTTGTTTTTTAATATCTCTATGGCTTCTTTCCCAGAATTTGCTAAAATATATCCCTTTTCTAATTCTTGATTAGTATTCTTAGATAATATAACTCTGTCTGCATTCTTAAATTTGTGAAAACCATATTCAGTCCCCCATGCCTTCACTGTATCATATGTTTTTCTTCCTACAATAAAATTATTATGTTTATTTACCAAATCAACAAAAGACAGCCAATTCTCATGAGAAAGAAAATCTTCATCTCTTGATTTGCTGGCAATAAAACCATTAAGTGACATTGCCATACTTAATAATATCTTCATATAAATATTCTACCACTAAAAAGTTCTAACGTCCACAAAGGGTATAAAAAATAACCGCATAGATAAACGGTTATTTTACTAGCTGGCCGTATGGGACGAACTTGGAACCTTTTTACATAATTACCAACAAGAATAAAAGGCTCCTGACCACATTTTATTTTAATACTTCTTCTTTTAATTCAGGAAACTCTTCTGTCTTCATTCCGCCAAAAGTGAAATGACCTTTATTAGTAAATTCTTTTATTTGAATGTTCTTTAATTTAGATCTTAATTCTTCAGTACTTGCCAAGATATCCTTATCATCGTCGGTAGAAACAAAAATGGTTATGCCTTTTGTTCTACTAATCATATCTTCATTAATTTCAAAATCAAAAAATCCTGTTTTTAAATCGTGATCCGAATCAAGATAAGGAGCAACTAAAACCACTTTGCCAACTTTTACTTTATTCTCACTTAACCACCTAATCAAAAAACCAGCTCCACAGCTATGACCTATTAGAATTGTATTCTCATCAACTTGGAATTTATTAAAAACAGAAGCCCATTTCTCATAAACTGGCTCATAGGGTTCAGGCAATTCAGGAGTTTGGGCTAAAATATCATTAAGAATTAACTGTCTTTGAATCCAAGGGATCCAATGTTTATTAGATTGGGCAGAGCTTTTGGGATTATAATATTCTTTTTTAGAAGGCATTCCATGGAGAATGATTGCAGTTTTCATAATTTTAAAATAATTTTTAAACACTGCGGTCTATCGAACCGCTGTACACAATGGCTGGGGAGGAGGGATTCGAACCCCCGGTACATAGCTCCAAAAGCTACTGCCTTACCACTTGGCTACTCCCCAATGTTTTCTTCATTTCTAGAGG
This sequence comes from Patescibacteria group bacterium, assembly GCA_018820085.1. Lineage (GTDB taxonomy): Bacteria > Patescibacteriota > Minisyncoccia > Portnoybacterales > UBA2143 > JAHJOV01. The sequence goes on along the minus strand of JAHJOV010000024.1, from coordinate 10,055 downwards.
TCGGACCTTATTTTGCCGAACCTCTGCTGAGGTGCGGACAAAATAATGTCCGACCTCAAATTCGTGACTTTAACTTCCCTGGCAACACTCGACGATGGCTAATTCCAATGGAAGTTGTGGGAAATCAGATGATTTAATTTCATTTCCAGCTTGAATAAAGAGATAAATAACCTTAATTAAATCAGATGATTGAAACTTTTCTCCTTGCTGTATTATGCCTTGTACTTGCTCTTTAGTCAATTCTGCGGTTACTAATTTAGCCAGAGATGAATCAACTTTAAGAATCATCATTTTCCTTAAATACCCAATTAAAGATTTACTAAATTGAATTAAATCATATCCTTGATTAGCTATTTGATTAATATGCTTAATTGCCTCTCCACTTTTCTTTTCTGTTATAAAACCAACTAAATCCTGAACCGCTTTAATATCTGTTACTCCTAGAATAGTTTTAACTTCTTCTAAGGTAATATTCTTATCCTCCATAGACATAATTTGACCCAATAAACTTAAACCATCACGAACTGAACCATCAGCATTGATAGCAATCAATTCTAAAGCAGGTTGCTCAACCTCTACTTTTTCATACTTAGAAATTAATTTTAAATGTTCAACAATCTTTTCTGTTGTTAATTTATGAAAATCAAACTTCTGACAACGGGAGATTATCGTCTGAGGTACTTTATGTATTTCTGTTGTTGCTAAAATAAAAATAGCATGAGCTGGCGGTTCTTCCAAGGTTTTTAACAGAGCGTTAAATGCTGGACCCGAAAGTTGATGAACTTCATCTATAATAAAGACCTTGTATTTTAGGGAACTAGGACTAAATTTAATGCCATCGCGCAATTCTCTTATTTCATCAATTCCTCTATTAGAAGCAGCGTCAATTTCAATTAAATCCATTGACTTCCCCTCATTTATATCCTGACAGGCCTGACACTTGTTACAGGGTTCAGAACTCTTTGTTTCTAAACAATTAACTGCCTTAGCTAAAAGTCGGGCGATTGTTGTTTTTCCTGTGCCGCGGGTCCCGGTGAAAAGATAAGCGTGAGCTACCTTATCTAATTTTAAAGCATTGATTAAGGTTTTAACCACATGTTCTTGATTAACCATCTGACCAAATGTCTTAGGTCTATATTTTCTGTATAAAACTAAATTAGCCATTAAACTAAGTCATCCTGAGCTAACAAGCGAAGGATCTAATCTCGATGTCATTCCCGCGAAAGCGGGAATCCAGGATTAATTAATCTAGATTATCGGGTCAAGCCCGATAATGACACTGGGAAGATAAATAATAACACTAATAGATTCTTCGTCTGCTAACTCAGAATGACAACGTAGATTATTTCTTAAAAACAAAGAATTTGTAACCAGCAAAATTCCAGATAAGAGAAAATCCAGTAGCTGCTGCTTTAGCCAAGTTGGCCCAGAGTTCTGGACTTAAGCCAAACATTGGTGAAATTAAAGTAGTGACTCCAAAAATAATACTGCTATTTATAGCCAAACCAATTAAAGTAACTATAACAAATTGAGAAAATTCTTTAGCTTCAATTTTATCTTTATCCTTGAATGTCCAATATTTATTCCAGAAATAGCTATTAAAAACAGCGATACTGAAAGACACTATATTAAGAAGAATAATCCAGCTACCACTATAAATCCCTGTCCACCACATTAATAAATTAAGGATGGCGAAATCAAGAGCTGTATTTATAAAGCCAATAACTACAAATTTACTGAATTGTTTAATGAATTTTTGTGAGAACATGTAATTAACTTTTAATAACTTTGCAACTTGAGGTCGGACCTTATTTTGTCCGAACCTCTGCTGAGGTGCGGACAAAATAATGTACGACCTCTAAAATTATATTTCTGGCGCTTCTTTAATCTCAAACTCCAGACCTTTTTTAAGAATTAAAGTATCTCGCCTTTTTAATTTATTCTCTAAAAGCATTTCAGCTACTCTGCTTTCAACCAAATCTTGAATAACTCTTCTTAGTGGCCGAGCCCCATATAATGGATCATAACCCTTTTGAGCTAATTCTTCAACTGCTTCCGGTTCAGCTTCAAAAGTAATTCCTTTTTCTTCAAGCTTTTTCTCAAAGCTTTTTAAGAATAATTGAGTAATCTGACTCATATTATCCATGGTTAATGCCTTAAATAAAATAATTCCATCAAAGCGATTTAAAAACTCCGGTCGGAAATATTCCAAAAGAACTTTTTGTTTCATTTCTTCTTCAACTTCCTGATAAGGTGTTTTTTTAGCAATTTTTTGTTGAACAAAATGAGTTCCAGCATTAGAAGTAGCGATCAAAATAACATTAGTAAAATTAATTGTTTCGCCTGAAATATCCGTCAAACGACCATCATCCATTACTTGTAAAAAAAGATTTAAAATATCAGGATGAGCTTTCTCTATCTCATCTAAAAGAATTAAAGAATAAGGTTGGCGTTTAACTGCTTCGGTTAAATATCCCTTATTTGTTTCTTGTTCAGTTCGTGAACCAATTAAACGACGAAGTCCTCTCTTTTCTTGATACTCAGACATATCTAAACGAATCATTCTTTCTTCGCTATGCTCACTGCCAAAATAGACACGAGCTAATGTTTTAGCTGTTTCAGTTTTACCAACACCGGTCGGACCAACAAAAAGAAAATTAGCGATTGGTTTTTTACGACTTTGAAGATCTAAACGACTTCGACGCATAGCTTCAGAGATCGCTTTAATCGCTTCTTCTTGGTTAATAACATCTTGATGAATCAAACCTTCCATTCCTAAAAGCTTTTCCTTTTCTGTTTCGTCAATCTGACCTAAAGGAATTTGAGTTTTTTCAGAAATTAAATCAGTAACATCGCTTCCTTCAACAAAACTATTGACTCCCTTTTGCTGTCTAATTTTGTAACCAACCTCGCTTAACAAATCCATAACTTTAGCTGGCAAAGCCTTACCGTAAACATACCGATCAGCTAAATCAATAGCTTGCTTCAAAGCATCAACTGAAAATAATATTTTTAACTCTTTTTCAATTAAATATATTTTAGTAATTAAAATCTGCCAAAGTACATCTCGAGACGGCAAAGGAACATTAATCTTATTCAAAGATCTACCTAATATCTTTCCTTCAATCTTAGAAGCAAATCCATCTTCAGTCGTCGTACCAATAAAGAAAAATAATTTTTGATCTAAAGCTGTAGATAAAATTTCAGCCATATCTAAACCGCTAGCTTGACTTCTAAGTCCAGCCAAACTATCAATATTTTCAATTACTAAAATAATATTACCAGCTCGATTAATTTCAAAAACAATCTGCCTTAAATATTCTTCACTTTTTTCCCGGGCATTAGTTAGACTAACTAAGCTACCTAAATCTAATTGAACTAAACGCTTATCAGCCAAAAACTTAGGTACGTTCTCTGTAACCATTAATTGAGCTATTTTTTTAAAAATAGCTTTCTTGCCAATAGCATCAGGACCAACTAAAACAACGCCTATTTGACCAGCATTAAAAAAATTAAAAACCTGACTAATTTCTTTTTGACGACCAATAACAACTTCAAATTGTCCTTGTCGAGCTAAAAAAGTTAAATCACGACTAACTTTATCTAATAAGGGAGTAAGAGCTGCGGTCATGGTCCGATTAAGTTTCCCTTTAGGCTTAAAAAACCTATGCCAAGTAAAAGATGATTCTCGCTTAATAATTTCTTTTTCTAATTGAGCCCATTCAACAACTTGTTCAATTTCTTGAGGACCAACACCAAATTCATCAAAAATCATACCAACTAAATTCTTTTGTTTACTAATAGCCCAAAGAATATCCAAAACATCAATTTGTTGCTTATTCTTCTCCAAACAAAAAAGATAAGCATTAACAAATATTTCCTTTGAATCAGAAGAAATTTTAGGACCTAAAATCATTACCCCTTTATCCGATTCAGAAAAGAAAGAAGGACTACTTAAAATCTTTTTGGTTTTAGCAATAACTTGTTTTGGCTGACAGTCTAAACGTTTAAGTATCTTTTTGAAATCCTTACCTTTTAACAAAGAAGCAAAAAGATGAATCGGTCGTAAGGAACGAAAACCTCGACGATAGGCCAAGAGCCAAGCTGAATCTAAAACCGTTTGAGCTGATTTATCTAAAAAAACAGAAACTTCAACTTGATTTAATGATTCTTTTTCAAAAATTCTATTAATTCTTTCTTCTCTTCTCTGCCAAAGATAGAATAAAAACATATCTGTTAGAAGAGATATATAAAAAATGTTAATAAAACCCATAATTAAAGCCCGAATTCCATAAAAACCAAATAAAATTAAAAGTATAAAAATCAACCGACCCAAAATCGTTTTTAACTTTCTTTGAGTAATCCTTAAAAGATTAAGATGAGGATTAAAGATGATATTTTGTTCTTGAGGCATAAATTAGATCATTTTTAGAAGCTACGCTTCTAAAAATTGCCAAATAATTAAAACTGGTAAAACTATCCAAAGAATTAAAACAAAAAGCCAGAAAACGAACCAAAAAATCATTAATAATAGCCGCCAAACAAGTTGAAAAAGATGAGTAATCAAGCTTAGAATATAAGCATCCCAGCCTCGCTGACCATACATAGGCTTAAAAAAACTTTCTAAAAAAATTGTTAAAGATAAGGCTCGCCAACCATCTTTAACTTTCTGCCAACAAAAAAGAGCCGTTTTTTTAAAACCACGGCTATACCACCAAATTGGAAAATATAAAATCTCCCCAATGGTGTCTAGAAATAAATCTTTAAAGATTAATTTGTAAGTCATGTGGCGTTTATAAAGGTCGTACATTATTTCGTCCGCACCTCAGCAGAGGTTCGGCAAAATAAGGTCCGACCTTTAATTCTGAAGCAACTACATTCCGCTGAGGTCAGACCTCATCTTCACTTTAATTTATCTTCCCCACCTTGTAGTAATCTCCTGCTCAACCATTGCTTTGTCCCGTCCATATTTTAATCGAGCTAAGTTTTTAATATCTTGAGCAATCTCTGAATTCCCTTTTTCAGATGGATAAGCTAAAAGATTAAATGGCGTTGAAGTTTCATTATTAATCATTAATTTAATATGAGCGTTAAAATTATCAATATTAATTAAACTATTTACATCAAAAATTGGCTCAAACTGTTTAACCAAGAACTCTGCATCTTCAGCCCCAACTCTAAAAGCAACTATTGAACCAACATTGCCAAAAACAGCCTTTCTTATTTCCTCAGTTAATTGTCCGATAAACTGATGTCCTATAATCAAACAAAGCTTATATTTGCGGGCTTCAGATAGAATAGTAGCGATACTATCAGTAGCAAAGTTTTGAAATTCATCCATATAGAGATAAAAATCATTACGATCCTCTTCTTTTATATCAATTCTAGAAAAAGCGGCCATTAACAATTTACCAACCGTGATTAAGCCCAATAAAGAACTATTAGCATCACCTAACCGACCTTTACTTAAATTAACTAATAAGATTTTCTTGCTATCAATAATTTCCCTGAAATTAAGAGAACTTTCAGATTGACCAATAATAGGTCTTATATAATCATTAGCCACAAAAACACTAAACTTAGAAGTGATATAAGGGACCATATTCTGTAATGAGGCCTCACCGCCTGCTTTCCCAGCTTCCTTTTCCCAGAAATCCTTGACTACAATATTTTGACATTTAGCTAAAAGACGATCTCTAAGTTCTTTATCAGATAAAATCTTAGGCACTTCTAATAAGGTAAACTTTTCATTAGGATCATCCATTAAAAGCAATAAAGCATTTCGAGTATATTGTTCAAACATTGGACCACCAGTTGTCTTTAAATCATAAAGCTTATCAAAAATATTCATTAACTCATTAACAGCAAATGTTTTTTGTTCCGGATATTTAGAATCATACTCAAGCATATTCAAAGCTAAAGGTCGTTCTAAATCGGCTGGATCAATAACAATCACATCTTCAGCCCGTTCTTTAGGTATTAATCCTAAAACATCTTCTATTAAATCTCCGTGAGGATCTAAAACGCCCACTCCATGCCCTTCTCTAATATCTTGAATAATCATATTTTTTAAAAGAGTAGACTTGCCTGTCCCGGTTTGTCCAATGGTATAGAAATGACGTCGACGATCATCCTCCTGTAAATGAATTATTGTTTCAACCCCTCTATAATCATTCTTCCCTAAAATTACTCCTTCTTTAGGCAAATTAGCCGGTGGAGTAGCTGATCCGGCCTTCATAAACTTAACCTTAGGTGTTTCTAGAGTACTAGTTGGAAAATGGAATAAACTAGTTAATTCTTCAGTATTTAAAATAATTGAATTCTTTTTATTAAATAATCGAAAAGAAAAATCATAAATTAATTTTTTTAAAGTTCGTCCAGCCAAAGATATAGCTTTTAATTGATTTAAATTAGGCGCGTTGAATTGAACAAAAGCGCTTTTTATTTGCTCTAATATTTGATTAGCCCTTTCTTGATTCTCGGCTGAAACTAATAATCTAATATTAACTTCAAAACCAACTTTACTAGATTTCTCTTCAAGTGATTTAATAATCTCTTCCTGAAGAGGTGTGATATTCTGACTATCATTACTTTGAAGCGCCTGTTCTTTAGGTGTCCCTTTTAAAGCTTCGGATGTAAATTCAACGCTCTTCCCAATCTTCCCTTTACTAACCTTTGTTTTAGCTAATTCGTAATTCTTGCCTGACTGCATTTCTTTAGCGATTTTTAAACCAAATTGAGCCCAAGACTGAGACAAGGTTGGTTTAACAACTAATTGAATAGAAGCACCCTCTCCTTTTTCTTGTAATTTACTTAAAGTATTAGTTATTTCATTTAACGGATCTATTTCTAAATTTTGATAAGTTTTAAAAGGCAAAGCATATATTTTATCTAGGCGTAAATAAGCGCCAGCTACTGCTCCGTCAGGATTAAATATATTATAATCTTCAACTCTTTTAACTGAGGCTTCAGGATAAAAACCATGAATTTGTTTTTCAATAACTGCCTCATATTTTCGAGGCATAGCTATATAAAAGGAAATTTCTTCACCTACTTGAGGAGTCGCAATTTCAAAAACTAAATGTGGCTGACCATAAATAAAAGTGTCCTTAGTTTCTTTAATATTATTCAAACTACTATAAAACTGTTCCATAACAGCAATGATTTCTTTTTCACTCTTAGGAGTCTCACCTTCTTTGGTTTTAATTTTCTTAGGTAAGGTAATTAAAAACAGGCCCATATTCAAAGCCCGAGTAATTCTACCTTTCACTTTTTTCGCTGCTAAAATGATTAAAACAGCTACTCCGATAATGCCGAAGATAAGCAAAAAACTAACACTTATAAGTATTTGGTTTAGAGTCATAAATACAACCCGAGGTCGGACCTTATTTTACCGAACCTCTGCTGAGGTGCGGATAAAATAATGTCGGACCTCTAAGTATTCATAAGCAAAGACGAGGTCGGACCTCAGCAGAGGTCCGACCTCTGCGAAAGTCAAAATCAAACATTGAATCCTACTTCTGCTCCAATTTCCCTGCCTCAACTAATTTCTTATAAAGCTCGTCCACTAAGATATCATGAAATTCATCCAGGATATGTGGATTATTCAATTTCTTGGCTTCTTCAATAGCTTTATCCAACCCCTTTTCAAAAGCAATATCAGATAAAACCTTGATCTGGTTTTTTACACCCTTGTCATCGGTCTGCTGAACTGGCTCTTGAACTTGATTAGTTGGAGGGGTAGCTACAACAGGCGCAGGTGTAGGTATCTTTTCGGTAATAACAATATCTCCCTCTACTTTTGGCTCTATCTCAACTTTCGGTTGAGGAGTTTCGACTGACTCAATTACCTCATCTTTAATTGATTCTTTATATTTATCTTGTTCTATCATGTTATTTATATTTTACCACAAAAACAAATAATTATTAATATCTGGTGTCATGAAAGTCAGATTTAGTAAGGTCCGACCTTAATTCTGAAGCAACTACATTCCTTAGAGGTCAGACCTTTACTGAAGGTCTGACCTCATCTGGTATAATCTGGATTATCGGGTCAAGCCCGATAATGACACTGAAAGACTTTAATCGTAATAGTATTCATCAACTTTAAGACCGTTGGCATCTTCAAGAATAACTGTATCGCTAACATTGGAAAAAACATCTCTTGAAGTGCGATTAAAGAAAATTCTCCATTCATCTTCATAAAAATCAGGGTCCAAACGATAACTATAATAACAAGCGCTATAATTAAAGGTATCGTTTAAATAAGAAGTACATTGACTATTACCACCAACATCAGTATTGCTAGAATAATCAGCTGTCTCACATCTGTCTAAGTCATTAATAAAATCACGACAATATTCATTAAGATAACTATAATCAGAACTACTCGGCCAAGGACAATTATTATTATCTAAAGAAGGACTATACTCGCCTTGATCTAAATAGTCAGTGCACTTATTAGTCAAAAAATTAACTCCACTCGGACTATTTCCAGACATAGCCACTAATTCATCATTGGGTGCCAAAACAATATCGACCTTGTCGGCACTAGTAAAAGGAAAAGACAAAACCTTAACAGCTTGAGGAATATCCACGCTAGCGTTATTAGTCCGAATTGTCCAACTAGTAATATTGATATTTTCATCACTAACATTACGAAGAACTATATAATCTTCTTTAAAATCAGTTTGATTATACTCTATATTCCTAATCTCCACTTTCTGATAATTAGAAGAAACACCTAATTGAAAAGTTCGAGAAGCAGGTGTTGGATCATAATAACCTTGTTCGTTTTTAGCCCGAACATAAAAAGTATAGTTCTGACCAACTTGATCAGATAAATCATATTCTTCGGTATAACTTGAGCCCTGATTCCGCCAACTAGTATCATATCCTCTAAGATATGTTTCAAAATCCAAATCACTAACTACTCCCAAGGGATTAGTTCCAGAATATCTAAATTCAAACAAAGCTGTATCCAAAATTTCTCCTTGACTAGGACCATCTATAATAATCGTATTAGGATAACGATCAGATTCATTTAGAGTTAAATTACTACCTAAATCATAATCATCTATAACATCATCATCAACTTCTAAAATATATTTCCAGCCAAAATCATTACCAGTAAAAATAGCTGGGCTGGGAATCCAACGCCGCTGACCCAACTCAATTAAATAGACCTTATCACTTGACCCTTTTAAAAGAGAGCCATCTGGATAATCATCGTGACTACTCCAATCATCATCTCGAGGATAATTTTCTAAAACTGAATCAGCATAAATCTTAATATTCTCCCACTTAAAACGAAATCGATTAAAAGTTTCGATATCTGGAATCCAATGCCTAGTTCCTTTTTCCAAAATAAAAACTTTGGGACCACTACCCTTGATTAAATCTAAACGAGGTAAATGAGAGTTAGTTGCGGCGCTACTTTGACAAACAAATACTATTAAAATTAAGACTATTAAAGTTGAAACTATTTTCCACATACCTTTACTTGATATTATAATATATTTTATGATATAATAGAAGCATGAATTATCACTTTACAGCTATCATCAATAAAGAGGGAAAGTGGTTTGTTGCTAAATGTGCTGAGCTAGGAGTAGTCAGTCAAGGCAAAACCATAGAAGAGGCTCAAAAAAATTTGAAAGAAGCTACCGAACTCTATTTAGAAAAAGAGACTTTTCCAAAAAAATCTCTATCTAAAAATCATCCCTTAATTACCACTTTCGAGCTTAAACATGTTTAAAAAACCAATCTCTGGGAAGAGAATGATTTCAATTTTGTGTAAGGAATTTAGATTTAAATGGATTTCTCAAAAAGGCAGTCATATCAAACTAAAAAAGGAGGCTCCGCAAGGAGAAATTATTACTGTTATCCCACTTCATAAAGAATTAGCTTACGGCACCCTTAAGGGTGTTTTAGTTTTAGCTCAAGTTGAAGAAAAAGAGTTTTGGAAAAAAATTAAGTAATTAAACCATGAATAAAATAACAACGAATATCATAGCTACTGGCCTACTGAGCTTAATGTTTGGTTTGGCCTTTTT